>JBKJSZ010000173.1:0-6803 GCA_046593675.1 Ferruginibacter sp. | reverse complement strand
CAGGATCAATACCTTAATTGATTTTAATTCCCCGGTTTTAGGAACACAGCATGCCGACCTAAGAAACATCGGTGATTTTAATGAGCAGATCGCATCCAGCAGAACATTTTGTTTCTTTCATGAACTGGAATTATTAATTGCCCATAACCTTATCAAAGGCGGCGATATTAATAATGCCATTGTAGTGGTAGATAAAGAAATCACTCAGGACCAAATAGAAAGAATTTCAAAAATATTTCATAAGCAGGATGTAAAAGTAAGTGATGAGGGCATTTTAAATAACCTTAAACTTCGTTTTCCAAATGAACCTGCCCGTCATAAATTACTGGATGTTGTAGGTGATCTGGCATTAGTAGGTTTTCCCTTTAAAGCGCATATCATTGCAAATCGTCCGGGCCATAGCAGTAATGTAAAATTTGCAAGGAAGATAAAGGAGCATATCAAAAAGCTGAAAGCTAAAAGTGATATTCCTGTGTATGATCCAACAAAACCTCCCTTGTTTGATATTCATGCAGTGGAGAAAACATTGCCCCATCGTTTTCCATTTTTACTGGTAGATAAAGTTTTAGAGCTTACCGATAAATATGTGATCGCCATAAAAAATGTAACATATAATGAACCATATTTTCAGGGACATTTTCCCGGAAACTGTGTGATGCCTGGTGTTTTACAAGTGGAAGCGCTGGCACAGGCGGGAGGATTTTTAGCCATCCCAAGAGATACAGAAGATCAGTATGATACTTATTTTCTAAAAATCGAGAGCTGTAAATTCAAACAAAAAGTGGTTCCGGGTGATACATTAATTCTGAAAATGGAATTACTTCACCCAATAAGAAGAGGAATTTGTGAAATGAAAGGAACTATATTTATAGGAGATAAAATTGTAACCGAAGCCGTACTGGTTGCACAAATTGTAAAAAGAACCAAAGCTCAAGTATGATCAGCAACCTAGCACATGTAAGTCCTGACGCAACGATAGGAGAAAATGTAACAATAGATCCATTTGCTGTAATTCACGAAGGTGTTACCATTGGTGATGGCACACATGTTATGTCGAATGCGGTGATTATGAAAGGAACATCCATAGGAAAAAATTGTTTGATATTTCCGGGTGCCGTAATTGGCGCTATTCCTCAGGATCTGAAATTTGTTGGAGAAAATACTACTGTAGAAATTGGTGATAATACAACTATTCGTGAATGTGTAACAATCAGCCGTGGAACAAAAGATAAATGGAAAACCGTTATCGGCAGTAATTGCCTGGTGATGGCTTATGCGCATATTGCCCATGACTGTATTCTGGGAGACCATGTAATTTTGGCGAATGCCGTTCAGTTAGCCGGCCATGTAGAAGTAGGAGATTATGCAATTTTAGGTGGCATGTCCGGTGCACCGCAATTCACAAAGATCGGGGCACATACATATATAGCAGGTCATACTGTTATCCGCAAAGACGTTCCTCCTTTCATTAAAGCCGGAAGAAATCCACTTTGTTATGTGGGTGTGAACTCTGTTGGTTTACAAAGAAGAGGCTTCAGTCTGGAAACAATAAATGAAATTTTAGAAGTATATCGTCATATTTATTATAAAGGGCTGAATATTTCACAGGCCATGGATCTGGTCAACAAAGAACTTCCTGATACAGCTGAAAAAAATACGATCGTTTCCTTTATCAGCGACAGCAAAAAAGGAATTATCAAAGAATTCATCAAAGGCGAGAGTGATGAAGATTAGTTTGCAGAATGCAGGCAAACGTTATAACCGCGATTGGATTTTCCGCAATCTTTCTTATGAATTTTCTGCACCCGGAGCTTATGCTATCAATGGTTTAAATGGTTCCGGTAAATCAACATTATTACAATGTATAGCAGGATCTATTTTACATTCTGAAGGTAAAATTATATATTCTTTTGAAAGTAAAATAACCGAAACACCACATTTATATCTTTCCATCGCTACGCCTTATATGGAATTGGTAGAAGAGATGACCGGCACAGAAATGCTGGAGTTCCATCGTAAATTTAAATCGCTCACAGAATCGAATGAAAGAATTTTGTCTGTTGTGGCATTAGAAAATGCAGCTACAAAACAAATCAGGTATTTCAGCAGCGGCATGAAACAAAGATTAAAACTGGCTCTTGCATTTTTTAGTCAATCTCCGATCTTATTATTGGATGAACCAGTTTCTAATCTGGATAAAGAAGGGATAAAATTATATCACAGTTTGATTAAGAATTACACTTCAGAAAAACTGGTGATCGTTAGCAGTAATGATGAACAGGAATATGATTTCTGCAAACACATTATCCATATATCGGATTACAAATAATTAACGCTTACTGGCGATCAATAAATTGAGATCCGTATATTTCAAGTTGAATCTTTCACTTAAATGAAAGTTGGTTAAGCTTCCTTTAAATAAATAAATTCCACTACGCAGATTCACTTTATACCAAATCACGCTATCAATTCCTCCATCCGCCGCAGTTTCCAGTAATAAAGGCATCAATACATTGCTGATTGCCTGCGACGCAGTTCTTGCAAAGCCGCTTGGAATATTAGGTACACAATAATGAATGACATCATATTTTTTAAATACCGGACTTTTATGTGTAGTTAACATGCTTGTTTCAAAACAACCACCATGATCTATGCTAACATCTACTATTACACTTCCCGGCCGCATAGCGCTTACCATTTCTTCTGTAACCACAACGGGAGTTCTTCCACCCACTCCACTTAAAGCACCCACCGCTACATCGCACGTTTTTAATTGCTTTGCCAGAATTTTTGGTTCCACCACGGACGTCCACATTCTTACGCCAATATTATTCTGTAGTCTCTTCAAACGGTAAATACTATTATCAAAAACTTTCACACTTGCACCCATAGCGAGTGAAGTTCGGGCAGCATATTCTCCAACAATCCCGGCTCCAATGATCACCACTTTCGTAGGAGGAATTCCACTGATACCGCCTACAAGAACACCCTTTCCATTATTGGCATTACTCAGGTATTGACCGGCAATCAGCATCACCGCACTTCCGGCAATTTCACTCATACTCCTTACAATCGGATTATGTCCACTTTCATCTTTCAGATTTTCAAAACTGAGTGCTGTAATTTTTTTCTCCATCATTTTCTCCAGAATCTGACGCTTCATAATAGGCACATGAATGGGAGAAATAATATATTGATGGGGCTTTAATAATTCACAATCTTCTTCACTTACAGGCGCGCTTTTTACGATCACAGTACAATCATATACCTTCTTTTTATCGTATACGATTTTGGCTCCCGCTTCGCTGTAATCATTATCGCTGTAATTTGCGCCAATACCTGCATTGGTTTCTATAGTAACTGTATGTCCGTTTGCCACAATAACGCCAACGGCTTCTGGTGTAAGGGCTATCCGGTTTTCATTAAAACTCTGTTCATGTGGCATACCCACACAAAGTTCTTCACCTTTTGGTTTCACGTCCAGTGTTTCTTCTAATGTTTCATAAGTTAAGGTAGGTGACACGAATGGTTTAGAACCTGACATAAGGGAAAAATTTCTATATGGAACAATTTACAATTTTATTTGCAGCTTACGTACATATTCACCGAGAGAAGTGAGGTAACAATGCACCGAATTTTCAGGAAATAATGAAGGAGCGTTTTCAGGCCACTCTACCAGGCACATTCTTCCGGAATTAAAACATTCTTCCACACCAGCATCCACGGCTTCCCTTTCACCTTTTACCCTGTAAAGATCCATATGGTAAATGATCTTATGATCGCCGGATAGATATTCATTAACGATAGAAAAAGTGGGACTGGAAACGTTTTGCTGCACTTTCATTTGCGCACAGATCTCATGTATAAAAGTGGTTTTGCCGGCTCCCATTTCCCCATGGAAAGCAATTACTTTATTGGTGATACCGGCCTGCAGGAATTTTGCAGCGGCATCTGCTATTTCATGTAGTTGGTATGTTAATTCCATACCCAAAGATATTTTCATAATTAGTAAATACTTGACGATTGCTTAAGATAATTTTGTAAAATGGAAAAGTTGGATTGGACCGTAGAAGGGATGACCTGCAGTAATTGCGCATTAACCATTTCAAAATACCTGGAAAAACAAGGAATGGCGGAAGTGAAAGTAAATCCGATTGACGGTTCAGTAAGTTTTACAAATGCAAATAAGAAAACTGAATCCTTACGTTCCGGAATAGAAAGCCTGGGCTATCATGTTAAAGCAGGTAATACAGGTTCCGTTCCGCCAAAAAAGAAATTTTTATCCAATCATAAATCCAGATTTTTATTCTGTCTACCTTTTACGTTGGTGTTGATGTTACACATGATTGAGAACTGGGTTCCGCTTCCCTGGTTAATGAATCCGTGGGTGCAACTTATTTTATGCCTGCCTGTGTTTTATGTAGGCATGTCTTTTTTTGGCAGGAGTGCCCTCAAAAGTTTACGCAATGGTGTTCCAAATATGAATGTACTGATTGCACTTGGTGCATTAGCCGCTTTTGTATATAGTTTGACAGGTGCTATTTTAAATTATGGACATAACTATTTATTTTTTGAAACGGCAGCTTCCATAATCACGCTCGTTTTTTTAGGAAATTACATGGAAGAATTCTCCATACAAAGTACGCAGCGGGAAATAAAAAAGCTGGTACGATCCCAAAAAGTAATGGCGAATATGATCGCTTTCGACGATGAGCACCAGGAGCAAATTTTTCCCTTAGAAAATACACTTTTAAAAACGGGCGATCTTATTCTGATAAAAAACGGCGAACAGGTTCCGATCGATTGCAAAATTTTATGGGGCGAAGCCATGATCAATGAAGCAATCATTACCGGAGAAAGTATGCCTGTACATAAAATAAAAAAAGATCTTTTGATAGGCGGAAGTATTGTAGAAGATGGCATTATAAAGGCACAGGTAACAGCTACAGGAAGCGACACCGTTCTATCCTACATTTTAAAAATGGTTCAGGATGCGCAGGGAGAAAAGCCTCCCATGCAAAAAATGGCAGATAAAATAAGTGCAGTTTTTGTTCCGGTGGTATTAGCGATTTCAATCCTTACATTTTTAGTAAATTATTTTGTTGCAGATATAACAGTTGGCTATTCTTTATTACGTGCCATTGCAGTTTTAGTAATCAGTTGCCCCTGTGCTATGGGACTTGCCACACCTGCTGCCATTGCAGTTGGATTGGGCCGTGCGGCCAGAACCGGTATTCTATTCAGGAATGCTTCCAGTCTTGAATCTTTCAAAAATATTAAACAGATTGTATTCGATAAAACAGGAACCTTAACTACAGGTAAGTTTTCAATCAACAATTTTTCTACAGAAATTGAGGAAGAAACCTTTAAACGCATTTCATTTTCGCTTGAAAAATTTTCAAATCATCCGCTTGCAAAAGCTATTACAACACAATGGAAATTTAATGATGAAATAAGGTGGAAATCAATAGAAGAAATAAAAGGCTTGGGATTAAAAGCAATAGATAAGAATGGAAATATTTATGAAGCTGGTTCTTATCGTTTGCTTGATAATATACCTGCAGAAATGCATAACGTTTACATTCTCAAAAATAAAAATGTAATTGGATGGATTGATCTTGAAGATGAAATAAGGCCAGAATCAAAAGAGATAATCAACTGGTTTGAAAAGAAAAACATCAAAACTATATTACTGAGTGGAGATAACTTTGAAAAATGTAAACAGGTAGCAGAAAGATTAGGTATCAAAGAATTTTTTGCAGAAAAAACGCCTCAGCAAAAATTGGATTTGATAACAGAATTAAATACACAAACGCCTACCGCCATGGTGGGTGATGGAATTAACGATGCTCCTGCACTGGCTAAAGCTACATTGGGTATTTCTTTAAGTGATGCTTCACAAATTGCTTTGCAAAGTGCAGATGTTATTTTAATTAATAAAGGTTTAAAAAATCTTCCTGTAACACTTGGATTAGGGAAACATACTTATCTAACGATCAAACAAAATCTGTTCTGGGCATTTTTCTATAATATTGTTGCCATTCCGATTGCTGCATTTGGAATTCTTACTCCAACAGTTGCCGCCTTGGCCATGGCGGGAAGTGATGTAGTTTTAGTGGCAAATTCGGTGAGGTTATTTTTCAAAAAAATCATTTGATTATTTCCATTGAACACACCTGTTTCTATATTAGAAAAATACTGGGGTTTTACGGCGTTTCGTCCATTGCAGGAAGATATTATTAATTCTGTTATTAAAAAAAATGATACGCTCGCTTTATTACCTACGGGTGGAGGGAAATCCATATGCTTCCAGGTTCCTGCTTTAATGAAAGATGGCTTGTGCCTGGTGATCAGCCCTTTGATCGCTTTAATGAAAGACCAGGTGGCCAATTTACAACGCAAGGGAATTGCCGCATTAGCCATCCATGCCGGCATGAATAATGAGGAAGTTAAAAAAACATTTCGCGAAGCTGCTTTTGGAAATTGCAGATTTTTATATTTATCTCCTGAAAGATTGTTGACAGATTTATTCCAGGAATATCTTCCTGCCCTGAAGCCGGTGTTGATTGCTATAGACGAAGCTCATTGTATTTCACAATGGGGATATGATTTTCGACCGGCTTATCTCAAAATCTGTGAACTTCGGCAACAGTTACCGGGTGTTCCGGTTTTAGCGTTAACAGCTTCTGCAACCTTGGAAGTTCAAAATGACATTTGTGAAAAGTTACAATTCAAAAAAAACCATCAACGTTTTCAACAATCATTTGAGCGGCCGAATTTGTCGTAAAGTGTTTTTCGTCCGG
>JBKJSZ010000133.1:0-4803 GCA_046593675.1 Ferruginibacter sp. | reverse complement strand
GCAAAGCATTTTGTAAATTTTTTTATAATTTTTTATATGCAGAAAATCGGAGAGCACTTCCACATAAGTACCCCCACTCATGTTAGCATCTGCCTGTAGCCCCTGTCCTTATCAATAGAAGAAGAAAATGCTTTTTCTCCCGAGAGGTAAGAATTCAATTTTCCTAATAACAACTTTGTAACTGCCAGACCCCAATAAATCAGGAAATAGTAACCTCAACTTGCGGTCTGGTGTCATGGCAAAAAACTGGAGCCAGCAGAAAATAATTCTCAACTCCCACATCACAAAAAATCAGGAAATAAGGTGTGACGTTCTCAGATGGCAAGCAACATGATATGCCAGTTAACGGAGCAACCATGTTCATACTTCACATCCTTGCTCCTTGCTTTGCATAACTGTCATACATCTTGCAGTTGCCATGCTCGCCGTCACTCCGCCACTTGTTATGTATTTATGTAGCTATGCTACCCCCTCAAAGCCAATACTTCAATAGCAACATAAATCCATAGTGGCTCCTCCATTAACGGCCACCTGCGGGGCTAAATCTGCATTGGCACAGCCCTCGGTTATTGTAAACCTGTAAGCCTTACTTATGGCTTTGCCATGCTCATTACAGGTTTCCAAGCCACATTGTAGTCACAATTACGCTTCCTACGTCAGCTTTCATTGCTCCTCCAGATTTAGCCGTGGCAGGTCGGTGGCAATACATTCATTTCTTAATCTTAAATATTTAATTATGTCAACAAAGTTTGCTTTCCCAGAGAGGAAAAGAAGAAAATGGATTAGTTATTACTACTATGGGTGCCTGTATACCGATATTGTAAAAGTCGTTATGCGGTGCCCGGTGAAAAATGGTGTGGCTTTAATTCATTTGGCATGGCAGCATAAGGTTGTTGATGCCTGACATCTTCTTCTAATGAAGATATCCCATCCTGACCGATGATTGAACATAAGCTGTGGTCGATGATTTGGCAGCAGAAAATACAATCATCAGACAGTCCGGGATTCCTCCGAAGGTCTACTAAGAGAAATTATTCTTTGAAAAATTCACCCAGTTTTATTTCGAGTGCTTCAGCCAACTTAACGATGGTAGAGAAGCTAATGTTTATAAGACCGTTTTCAATACGGCTGATATCAGTCCGTGGTATACCTGATTCGATTTCTAAGTCCAACTGGGTAATTCCTTTCTTTACCCGTAGCTGCTTAAGTTTTTTGCCAAAAGCTATTATTTCAATATTGTGTCTCTTTCCCACGTACTGGAAAAGTGAATGAATTTGGCAAGAAATAAAGTGTGGGATAACTCACATTATCAAAATTGTTTCTACTTTTAGGTAGTATACTCTATTTTTTATCTGTTCAACTAACATTTTATGGTGTTTGATTTCATTGAATTGAAGATGCATGACTATATAGAGATGTATGGGCAGGCAGAATGTATTAAGATTATGGAAAGGCTTAACAGCTCCAAACTGTTTATGGATAAATTACAGGTAGGAGTAAATCGCCATCATGTAGCTGATGCAAAAACCATAAATAATATTATTCACAGTTCACACTATACTTTTATATTAGCTCCAAAGAGAAAAATTTATTTTGCTTCATTATTTTTTTTACAATCTCTCTACAAGAATTTTGAAAATTTGGGTATTGATATTGATGAATATCAATTTATGGGAGTTCTTCTGAAAATATGTGAACCCTTTGAAAAAAATATTCCTTCTGTAGGAAATATTGATGAGCCGGAAATAGATAATTCTGTTAAAATCCAAACGTCAAATGGGCCTTACTATGAATTGATTGATGATAGTTATCCAGTTAAAGAGATGAGGGACATTATTGCAACAAAAATCCCTCCATTAAAAAACTTTTCTCCCATGAATGGTATTGTTGAATCGAAAGGAGTAGATGATATTCTGCTGAATGAAATTGTTGCAAATCATGTCTTTGAAAAATATGGTGATGCCTATGACTTATATAATGTAAATGGAAAATCTATCGAAATGAGATATTTTAAGTCTGATTTTTCATGTTTTTTCCACGAAAAAGATTTAGATATGAAAATAATTGCAGTTCGACTGTGGAAAAACCATGAGGCTTTTAAAGCCCATAACAAGAGCGTTTGTTTATACAAATATATAGATGAAATAATGACTTTAATGGACGTATTTAGTTATCATGGTTCAGATGCTGAATATGTCAAGTGCTATGATGATTCATACTATGTTGACTTCGGTTTTTTTCGTTATCATTTTTTACCCGAATATGAAGGTCAGTATGAAAGTAGCATTACAATTGATTCAATAACGTTAGTGTATTGCCGAGATTCTTTTAGTGTTTGTGATTTGTTTTAACCCAATAATACTATTATGATTGAGCTATATCCATATTTTACTTTTGTAATGATTCCAACGGATACATATAAGCTTGAAATGAAAGACAGAATTACTAAAAGTGTTTTAGTTCAGTTATACATTTGTTTTCATACCGAATGTGAAATTTATAAAAGTGAAGAGTCGTATATTGTTAACTTTAGATAAGTTGAAATAACTTCTTTTATGCCGGTATTTTCAAGAATATAGACAGTATCACACTACAATTTAAAATGGAAATAAGAATAAATTCTAAAACTTCTAAACCAGAAGTTAAATTAGAGCCCGAAGGATTACCTCCAATTTGGGTTCCCGTTTTTTGTGATAGGTGTGAAAAGTTCAATGAATGCCTGAGCTTCAATAACCTTAGCATAAAGGAATGGGAGAGTTTAAACCGATTTATACAGACATGTAACTTAAATTTTACACATTCCACTAAATATTTCATTAATAACGTCAATATATAATGGGAAATATTTAAAATATGCAATCAGATTTTATACTTGCCGTTGCTCCTATAAGTACATACAAATTAGTGATAATTGATAGAAATACACCCAGTGTATTAATTCAATTTTTTCTTACTTTTCATACTGATTGTGAATTCTATAAAAGTGATGGAGTTAAGCAATTTCAGGAACATCTTTCCGATTGGTTAGATGAACTGCCAAAGGATAAATGGAATAAAAAAAATATCTTTAATCTAGTTAATGAGTTAATGACTGAAACTCCATTTTCAAAATCAATGAGTGAAATAAACCCGGTAACACCGATTGATGGTTAGTGTATATAGGGACATAAAATAAATATTTGCAGGATTTTGTTTGGATGAAGCCGTAACGTGTTTGAGTGCAGTATATATAACTAATTTTAACCGTTTAGGTTATTAACCTGAATTATTAATAAAAATTCTGGTTGCAAATTGGATAACCAAATTATTAAAAATGTTGAGTTTCGAACACTCTTTTGAGGAAAAAGTTTTTAAACTAACCTTGGCTGTATATCAGCGTGATTGCCACTTATGGTTTGAAATTTACGACGATAATAAAGTCTATCTAAAAAGCCTTGGTTATCCTTTTAACAAAAACAGGGTTGATGAATTACTTTCTGTAATGCAAGGGAGGGATATAAGGGACGATATCTGGCCATTTCATTTTGGGATAGACAATAAAAGCTATTTGCTGTATACTGGCAACGGAATTTTAATTGGTCAGCTTAGACATCCAAAAACAAGCAGGAGGGAAGAATTTAATATTTCCGACTTGTCTGGACTAGCTCTATATGATTACTTATTACAGCAGGTTGAAAACAACAGTAATGATTCGTAAGCTAAAAAGCTAACAAAAACGCTAACACTTTTCCTCAAAAGAGACTAATTTTAAACAGTTATTTGAAACAATTATTTTTTAACCGCACAGTAATTTCCGGGCAATGAAGGCCAATGTGTAGCAAATTGTGTATCAAAAATAAAAAGCACTCAGGAAAGTGCTTCTAAATGCTTCTTAATCAGCTTCCCCTATCAGTTTTTAAAGGCACATACCCTGATTATGAGTCAGGTGCTCTAACCAACTGAGCTATAGGCCCATTCTTCAGTTTGTTTTTGAAGAATAAGGCTGCAAATATAATCAAAGCTGTTTAATTTAACGCTTCATTAAATTATTTGCCGTTAATTTGCAGCTTCAAAATTAATTATGAAGAAATTATTGTTTGTTGTTATTGCCATTGTATCCGTATCTATAGTATCTGCTCAAAAGAAAAAAGATATGGGAGGTTTTATGAACCGCACAGGAGATCATTTAATGTTACAATTAACCAGCGATCACTGGACGGGAGTGCCGGACAGTATTAAAAGCAGGATGAAAGGCCTGGCAAGAGGAGCCAATATTTATGTAATGCTCGACCAACGATTTAAAGGCAGCCCTCAGTGGAGTGTAGCTTTTGGTTTGGGTGTAAGCACCAGTAATATGTATTTTAAAAATATGATTGTTGACATTAAGTCGAAAACCAATACCCTGCCATTTAGAAATGTAGATACGGTAAATCATTTTAAAAAATATAAACTAACAACTGCTTTCCTTGAAATACCACTTGAGCTTCGTTTTACTGCTAAGCCCGAAATGGAAAGTAAAAGTATTAAAGTTGCGCTGGGCGTAAAAGTAGGTACCTTGCTAAATGCACATACCAAAGGAAAAAACTTATTGGATAAAAATGGCACCCCTATAAACAGCTATACAGCTAAAGAAACCGGAAAAGGATTTTTTAACACTACCCGTTTAGCAGGAACTGCCCGGATTGGATATGGTAATTTTTCTTTGTTTGGAAGCTACCAGTTCAATAATATTTTTAAAGATGGCGTGGCAGCCGATATGCGGCTTTTTCAAATTGGTTTAAATTTTAGCGGTTTATAAATTTTAATAAATTAATTTTTTATCCC
>JBKJSZ010000016.1:0-9422 GCA_046593675.1 Ferruginibacter sp. | reverse complement strand
GCCATCTTTTGTCCGCATCTGAATAGTACCATGTTGACGGGTTTCCATTTCATTTATCACAAGCTGCCAGGTAAAAATTTTAAAAGAACTGTCGGGAGCATATAATTGTGATACGGTTATCAACGAATCAAAGTGGTACTGAAAGGAATAAGGTGTTTTTAAAACCTGTACGAATTGCCGGATAAATATACTGTCTGACACAAACCTTTCTGCCTCCACAGAGGAATTGATCATTTTAAAGGCATGTATTTTTAAAGCCTGTTCTTTCTCATAAATATTTTTATAGGCTATCCGAGACAATTGAGCCTGTGTTGTTGTAGCAATGAAAAAGTTTATAAGGATAAAAATGAATTTCATATTTCTAAAATTAGGAAAAGATATATACCTAAGGATATATGGAATGAGGAAAAACGACTTTTTAACTAAAGCTTATCCTGTATATGAGTGGCGAAATCTAACAGAGAGTTGAATGATGCATCAATTCTAGGATCTTCCCGTAATACTTCAGGTCGGGTAGTGGGAAGGAAAACGGTATAACATCCAAGGTTTCTCCCGAATTCCATATCGCTGGTAGTATTGCCTACCATGATGGATTTAGAAGTTACTATTTCCGGAAATTGTTGGATCACTTGTAAGCCCATACCGGGATTTGGCTTCCTGTTCGGGCTGTTCTCCTCTAAGTCCGGACAAAAATAAATGGCATCTAATCTTCCGCCTGTTCTATGAATTTCTGCCTGCATATTTTTATGGATCAATGCACGATCTTCTGGTTTTGTTAAACCTTTTCCCACGCCTTTTTGATTGGTGACAATTACAATTCGATGAAATATTTCTGCGAAGATTTTAATTGCATCTGTAACACCATCATAAAATTTAAATTCATCCCATGTATGAATATAATCTTTATGCTTTTCATGATTAATTACGCCATCACGGTCTAAAAATAAAGTCCAGGTATGGTCAATTTTTTCAAAAGGGATCATGCTGAAAATCTATTTGCGAATTCGTTATTTGCTTTTTCGAGATCTTCCGGAATGCCAATGTCAATAAAATAGCAATCCTGTATGAGACCCATCATGGTATGAGAAGCAAAATATTTTTCTAAAAAATCTTTTTCAAATGAAAATTTTTCCGGTAAAATCAGCTCCATGAATTGCGGAACATTTAGCGCATACAACCCGCCGTTAATGAGTGCAGATTCATAAAATTGTTTTTCTTTAAAAGATTGAATGGCATTTTCCTTATTAATTTCCACTACGCCATATCTGTCAAAATGTTGCATGGGTTTTAAAGATAAAGTGCAGATCGCATGATGTTGCTGATGAAATGCCGCCACTTTTTGTACATCGGTTTCATATAAAGTATCACCATTTAAAACAATAACATTAGACTCCAACGCCACATCACACGCAAGTTTTATGGCTCCTCCTGTTCCTAACGGTTCATCTTCTATTACAAAAGTGAAAAGTGTTTTAGGAAATGTTTTTTGCAGGTATTCTTTAATGATTTCGTTTTTATATCCCAAAGAGAAAATAAAACTTTCAATTCCCTGGTGTTTGAGGTATTTCATCAGATACCATATAAAAGGCTTACCGGCAACAGGTGCCATACATTTAGGAAGATTGGGAATAGCAGAACGCAATCTTGTTCCTAATCCTCCTGCAAGAATGATGGCTTCCCTGATCATGCAGAAAAATATTTTTCTTCCACCAACTGGCAAATAATATGTCCGATAAGTATATGTGATTCCTGTATACGTGGCGTATCCGTAGAGGGAACATTTATAAGATAATCGCTCAACGGTTTCATTTTACCGCCTGTTTCTCCGGTGAAAGCAATGTTGATCATTCCTTTTTCTCTTGCGGTTTTAAAAGCATTAATAATATTATTGCTATTGCCTGAAGTGCTTAATCCTATCAATACATCTCCTTTTTTTCCAATCCCTTTTATTAATCTGGAATAGATCACGTCATAACTGTAATCATTGGCAACTGCTGTAATATAAGAAGTGTTTACATGAAGGGCTTCTGCCGGCAATGCATCACGGTCCGTATAAAACCGTCCGCTGAATTCTGCTGCCAGATGTTGTGCATCTGCTGCACTTCCACCATTTCCGCAAAACAATACTTTATTTCCATTACGAAAAGCGCTTACTATCACCTGAATACATTCTTCTATAGTTTTTATTAACTGAGGATCTTGTAAAGCCTGTTGTTTTACTTTAATAGATGCTTCGATGATTCCGGAAATTTTATGTTGCATGTTATTTAATTAAACAGTCCAGGTTGTAAGACCATACTTAGTAAAACCATATTTTTTTATTTCTCCCCCAAAATTTTGTAGCGTAGCAGAAACGGCGTGCCTGGTATTTCCAGGGCAATAAAATATCATAAAACCACCGCCACCTGCGCCACTGATCTTCCCGCCTGTTGCTCCTGCTTTTTTTGCCGCATCATAAATTTCCTCAATTGCTGAATTGCTGATGTTAGCAGCCATTTTCCTTTTCTGTTGAAATCCAAAATCTAATATTTCTCCGAACTCATTAAGTTTTCCTTTTAGCAAAGCCTCTTTCATCATGCGTGCCTGTTCTTTTAACTGGTGCATTGCTTCCACACTTTTCTCGTCTTTATTTGTCACATTTTTCACCTGCTCTTTTATTATAGTTGCACTTTCTCTTGAAGTAGCGGTAAAATATAAAACAAGATTATTCTCCAGTTCGTGCATGTATTGCGGACGAATGCGTAAAGGGTTTACGATCACTTTATCATCGCCATAAAATTCCATATAATTTACACCGCCAAAAGTGGCCGCATATTGATCTTGTCTGCCACCGGCTAATTTCAAATCATTCCTTTCAATGTCGAAGGCATAATGAGCGGTATCGTAATCACCTAATGGAAGTTTAAGCATTTCTGCAAAAGCCCCGATTATCGCCACTACAAGCGTAGAAGAGGTTCCTAATCCTGAACCTGCGGGTGCATCTACAAAAGTTGATAATTTTAATCCGCCTTTTATTCCGTAATCTTTTTGAATTCGATTGTAAACACCTTTCAGCAGATCCAGTTCTCCATTAATTGGTAAATTATTGGTGATGTCGAATTCCTGAATTTCATTTCTATCCAAAGCTTCTACAATGATTTTGTTTTCCAATGGTTCAATGCTGGCAAATGCAGACAAAGAAATACTGGCATTCAAAATAGCGCCGCCATATAGATCGCAATAAGGGCTAACATCTGTTCCTCCGCCAGCCAGTCCAATTCGAAGTGGTGCTTTACTTCTGTAAATCATTGTTTTTAAATATGGAGCAAAAGTAAGATAAATAGCTATGTGTTTTAAACCATATGATTGTCAAAACTCAAGTAAAAATAACTGGCATTGTGTTGGAAAGTATTAATGGATGATCGCAAAAGAAACTCCGGAAAATAATTTTAAAAATATTGAGCGGCTCAGTAAACTGATGGATTCTCAATTTTCAATTCCTGGTACCAATATCAGATTTGGTTTGGATGGATTGATAGGTCTTGTTCCGGGAGTGGGAGATATGGCAACTTTTTTAGTTTCTGGATTCATGGTCAGTATTTTAGCAAAAAACGGAGCGAGTGGTTTTGTTTTAGCAAGAATGGTGTTGAATATTTTAATTGATGCATTGATAGGAACCGTTCCGGTTATCGGAGATATATTTGATGTAGCATTCAAGGCTAATCAGAAAAATTTAAAATTAATGCGGGAGCATTACCAGGAAGGAAGGCATAAAGGCGGCGCGTGGAAATTGTTGTTTCCTTTATTATTATTTGTATTGATTGTTATTGCCGGAATTGCATGGCTCAGTTATTCCATCATTAAATGGATCATACATTTCTTTTGATGGTTTAAACAATCGCTAATAATTCTACTTCAAATATCAAAGTGCTGTGAGGGCCAATATGTGTTCCGGCCTGTTGTGAACCATAAGCTATTTCGGAAGGAAGAAATAAATTCCATTTGCTTCCGACACCCATTAATTGTAAAGCTTCTGTCCAGCCTTTGATCACTCTGTTTAAGGGAAAAGTTGCTGGTTCATTTCGTGTAACTGAAGAATCAAATACCACTCCTGCGATAGTAGTACCATGATAATGGCAACGAACGCTATCTTGTGCGGTTGGTTTTTGACCATTTCCTTCCAACAAAATTTCGTATTGAAGACCGCTGGACGTTTCTATTACACCCGGGCGTTTTTTATTTTCTACCAAAAAAGATTTTCCTGCCGCTGCATTAGTATCGGCTTTATCTTTATTTATTTGCGCAAGCTTATCAGCAATTCCCATAAAATATATTGAAGATGCAAGATAACTTTATCCTAGTTGCAACTTCAATATATCTGTGAAAATAAATTTTCCTATTAACCTAATGATCTTAACCAGGCGATCACATCATCTTTTGTTTTACCTAGTTTTTTTTGTAATCTTCCTAAAAGTTCATCATCTTTTCCTTCTTCATATTCAAGATCATCATCTGTAAAATCGGCATGAGCCTGTTTTACTTTTCCTTTTAATTCATTCCATGTGCCTTTTAATTCTAACTTATCCATAAAATTGTTTTTTGAAATAAGGCAACATTCATGCCGTGAGATAGATCATTTCCGATTCATTGCACTCATGTTATGCGAGGGAAGATATTGATTTGCAGGATTTCAGAGAGGCAAAATATATAAATGGATCATTAGATACAAAAACTTGTCTAATAAAATAGATTAGGTTATTCTCCGGCAATCTTATTTTTAAGGTTCATTTTAATTATGGATATTACATTCTTAAATACATCTGAATGGATATTTCCATAAAAACTTTTCCGATTCCCAAAGAACTTTCAGAATTGCAAACAGGGGAAAACGGTCAAACAATTATTCATTGTAAAGTTGCGGAGGCCGAACTTATAAGAATCTGGAAAACTACTTACCTGGTTCAGGATAATGGAACCAAAGCTTCACTGTTATACGCCGACGGAATAAGTATTGCACCTTCCTGGTCTTTAGTACAAAATACAAACGGTTATGCTTACTTCACGCTTATTTTTGAAAGCCTGGATAAAGAATGTACGAGTTTTTATCTCGATGAAATTATTCCGGAGCCACATGCATTTTATACTAACTCGGTGAGAAAAAATAATTCCGGAATATATTCCGTTGCATTACTTACGAAAGGTTAATAAGAAAAAAAGAATTATAATCTTATGATCAAATTAATCATATTCGGTTGTTGTATTGCTTTGATCATATTTCTTACAAGTAAAAAGCCGGCGCTTGTTAAATCGCGGTTTCATGGTTATTGGATGGGAAGTTGCCTATATGAAGATTCAACACTAACATGGAATGTTTTGATAACGGATGATGGACATATAAAAGGTGCTGCATTTATATCCGGAGACATTCAATTTGATGTTACGGGTAAAGTTGAAGCAAATGGTTATTTCCTGTTAGCAGGAATGTATCTTAATAAAAAGTTCCAGTATGAAGGTTCTATAAATGAAATTTCGGCTTTTGGAACGTTCAGTGTTGACGGTATTGAAATAGCAGAGTGGAATGCATTAAAAAATTAATCCCATCTTACAATATATAAGATGGGATTGAGTAATTTATTTTTTTGTAGGGACGGAGATCGTCTTTCCTTTTAAATCTATATCCTTTTTCTTTGATTCAATTTCCAGTTCCAATAATTTTAACTGATACTCTTTTAATTTCTGATCATATATTTTTTGTCCGGCAACCATTTCCGGATCGTAGATGGTAAACTGTCCTTTCAGGGAAAAATATATTTGAACCATAGGTTCATTTACTACAGGATTGATTACTTTATCAAATTGCCTGTCAGCAACTTTGTCGTAGTAAATAGTTTTATTTTTATCGGCAAAATTGTATTGCGTTTGAACAGGTTTATTTTTATTATTGATCAAATATGTTGGCGGAGTTCCACTTCTGTAAGCAACATATTGCGCATAACGTTCGGAGGGATAAACACTGTTCTGCATTTCACCTACATTGGTAAATCTGGTAAAAATTCCAGCCTTTTCTAAAACCATTTTTTTATCCATCAATATTTTTAAGGCTTCCTGGCGAAGATTATTAATGATCGCATCTTTGTTTTCAACATTATAATCCACCTTAACAAGATCATACACTTCTGCTTTTGCAGCCATTGTTATGATAGGATTGATTTGTTCTTGTTTATAAAAAACAATATGAATATTTCTTTTCATTTCAAATCCTGTGGGAACTTCGTTGAAAGTTCTGCTTAATTTTTTATCAATCACTTCCGTTTCATAGGTGGGAAGCATAGTAATAGGGTCGAAAAAAATATTTTTTGAATCCATTCCTTCCTGTTGCAAATTTGTTTTGAATATTTCTGAACGGGTACGCATGGCTGCTTCCACTTCTTCAATGGTTTTTCCAAATTGTGTTAAACTGAAAATTGCTACAAATGATTCTGCTTTTACATTAATCATTATGTTAGCTTCAAGAAGATTCGTAAAATTATTACTGTAAGAAGGACTTAAGGACAGATTTACACCTGGATCATTATGCGGCGTAAAATAAGAATTTCCCAAGCTGTTTTTTTCTGCAAGCTGATTACCGGCAATTTGAGCGGTGGATACATTTGAATTTAGAAGAATGATAATAAGAAATGATGATAAGAATAAATATTTCATAAACGTTTTTTTTATCTGTACACGTTTAGGAAAAGAACGTTCATTGTTTTTAAATTAATTTAGTTCGGTTACATAATCCAGTAAATTAATATTAAATGCAACAGTCGTATTTACAGCCATATCCTGTGTATGATAAACGGTGACTTTTTGTTTCTGTATCTTATCTTCTTTTATAAAAGGAATTTCTTTCAAAACTATGTTTGAATCTATGACAGAATTTTTTTGCTGAACAAAATTTGTCTTTGCAGTATCTGGATTTGATTGTTTCGGAATCTCTGTTTTTACTAAAGGATTTTCAGTGGTTTTATTATTATTTAAAATAAAGAAAAGGGTTAGCAATATTATACTAATAGCAGCGGCGGCATATAAAATTGTAAAATATTTCTTTTTGTGGCTTTGAATTATATGACCTTGTAAAACATGTTCTATCTGCGGATCTATTTCCGGCACTTCCAATAATTCTTCTTTAGAAACAAGAAATATTTTTTTCATCAGGTTAAATTCCTGTTCCGATGCAGCAATATCCTGGATAATAACTTTTTCAGAGTCATTTAGTTCGATCCATACCTTTTGTTGTATTATTTCTTCCCGTTCCATCATGGATAAGTTAAAAGTGTTTCAAATTCTTTCAGATGATTTTTTATTTCTTTCATCAAATTAAAAATTCTGGACTTTACCGTTCCTTCAGCAATATTGAAAACATGGCTTATTTCAGGAACAGATAAATTTTCATGAAATCGTAAAATATATAATGAACGTTTTTCTTCACTCAATGATTGAAGAAAATTGTGTAAGGCTGTTTTAAATCTTTTATGGTCAGGATTCATTGCTTCCGCAGATGGGTGAAATTTAGGAACCATATTCAGGTGATTTTGTCGCACTTCTTTTTTCCGGTATTCATTTTTACACATATTATTGGCTATACTATACATCCAGGTAGAAAAGATTTTATCTTTTTCAAAAGATGCAGCATTATTAATCAGTTTCATAAACAGTTCCTGCGTAAAATCTTCAGCAAGGTTTTTATCTTTCCATAACATTCTGAAAAAATAGCTGAATATTTTTTGACCGTGTCTACGGTATAATTCTGCGAATGCCAGATTGTCGGAGCTCGCTATTAGTTCTATCAATTCTTCATCTGAATAATTATGATATGTTAACTTTCTGATTGACACAATTACTTCAGATGGTTTAATCTTTTATCCCGTAGAATAATTTAATTTTTTCAATAAGTTTAAAAACAGGTTTCGTATCCTTTTGATTTTGTTGATAAAATTTGTAAAGTATATGAAGTGCGGGTAAATAATTTTTATTTGGAACTTCATTCGAAAAACCGAGATTATCATTGGTAAAATTGCTTAGATCGAAGTCTGAAAAAATATGTTTTTCCATTTCATTTATCGTATTTGCAGACTTAATTTTTATAAGTAAACCTGTATAGGAAGCATCAGGATATTTTATAAGAATTTCTTTACCAATAGAAAGACATAAATAGGCATTTTCCCTCTCTTGTATGTCACCTTCATAATATTTCAAATGAATATCTTTCCTGATATTATGTTGTTGTTGTAAAATTGCTAAGGGTACAAGGTCCAGTATTCCTCTTGCATAAATAGTAGCATCTGCATTTGCAGACATTAAAGTGTTGTAATGATACACAAATGCATTGCGTTCAATAGGTACAAGATGATCTAACTCCGCTGTATATGTTTTCAGAAGTGCTTCATCCTCCTGAATAATGGCAAATTGAACTGCATAAGGCAATACAATCATTTTGTTTCCGGAAGCCAATGCCATTTGCAGAGAGTTAAGATCTCTTTTGTTGGCTTGTAAAAATTTAATGAGATAAAATTGCCAGCTACCGGCAATCATTCTGGATGCATCTTCTGAAATTTTGGATAAGGCAGAAGTTCTTTCCTGAGAGGATAACGATTTATTTCTTTCTGTAGTTGTATAATTATTCAGAAACCTGAAAGCAAGTTGTTCAGCCTGTGACTGTTTTATTTTATTCAGGGAAGAACTTACTTCCAACACATCTTTTTGTTTTTCCTGCGTAGGATTACCAGAACTCTGTGCGAAACCATGTAGCTGAAAGAGCCCGAATATAAGGATGAACAGATATCTCATGTTTTGCTGTACACCTTAGAGTGTATATCGTTCAAAATACGGAAAATTAATTTCAGCTACCTTAAAATAAGGAAGTATATAATTCTGTTTTTAACTATTGATAGAACTTCAGTTGCATCGCGGAAATGAATCAGATTACATATTTTTATCTTTTTCTTTGTCAGCTTCGTTTTTTGTTTGATCATTTTCCAACGAATGTCCGGTTTTATGCATCAAAGAGGAGATAGGGCCTTTCATGTTTTTTTGAGGATCTGTAGTATGTAGTGTTTCAGGATCAGGTTTTAGATTTTCTCCTTTGTTTTCATCCTTTTTTAATTCATCTTTCTCTGTCATATTCAACAATTTATGAGGTGAATTATATGTAGTGCAAAAGGTTTGCCATATTGATTTCTATCTCAAAATAAAAGTAAGTAGAAGAATTAATAATTTTTGGAGAAATAATATGAGTGGAATCGGGAATGTATATGATCAAAAAAATACCAGCTTTTTAATTTCATTTGTCATGATCCGCCAACTGTATTTTACTTTTTCCTTTTTTAAACCTGGTATAAAAAACCCGGGACCTTTTTCAAAAAATTTAAGAATAGAATTTGCAATTGAATTTGCATCAGGTT
>JBKJSZ010000272.1:0-3362 GCA_046593675.1 Ferruginibacter sp. | reverse complement strand
GCTTTAATTACATACAATACCATCATATCAGCAGGGTCTGTATCTCCTTCAAACCGATAAACTTTTACTACCTGTAGATCCTGTGGCTGATAATATTTCCCTTTACTGGCAGACATTCCTTTATTATCAATACAAAATTCATTTCCAATATTTTTCAATCGTAATTTTTCGATTACTTCCGTAAGTGTGGTCATTTGATGTGGCATTTCCATAAGGGTATTTTAATGGTCAGCGAAATCGGATGGCTACCTTATATTAACATCCATTGCCTGATTTACTCTTTCAGAAACAGCTGATTTTACCTCGCTGTGCTTCTGGTCGAAAAAACCTGAAATTGTTCATCCTTCGTTTCTTTACCAAGGTATGGCTATTTTTGCCTCCTGCGGAAAGGGTTTTGCTTTCTTTTAAGGTGGAGCTCGATGAATTTCATTTTAAAAAAGGCAAATTACAGACCAACTTGCCTCACAAAACAGAAATAAATGTTGAAATAATAGTAAGTCGTATTACATTCGCATAAACTCCTAAGGCATGAAAATTTTTGTTGCAGGTCTACCTTATGACCTTGATGATGCAGAACTCACTGAAATTTTTGAGAAGTTTGGAACTATTGCTTCTGCAAAAGTAGCCATTGACAAAGAAACCGGAAAGAGCAAAGGATTTGCATTTGTTGACATGCCGGATAAAGCTGAAGCGATGGATGCTATTGAAAGCCTCAATGATATTTCATTGGGTAAAAAACCATTGGTAGTAAAAGAAGCAGAGGAACGCAGCAGCCCACCTCGCACCGGAGGATTTACACAACGTAACAATAACAGTGGTGGTTTTAACAATGGTGGATTTAATAAAAACAGATATTAATTGAACTGCATCTTTATAGGTCAGTTGTCATATTCTTAAATCAGCAAAAGACCTTCCCGCAGATTCCCATGTTTATAAAAAAGCCATCCAGATCAATATAAATGGTGATAAACCAAATAAAAAAAGTGAATGCTTAACATCCGCTGTTTTATTTAGGATTAATATAACGAGCCGTGGCACTTAGTTTGCCTTAATAAAATAAAAACATGAAAACTGTTTTACTCATTCTAAGTTGTTTTTATTCTCTCTCCCCTTTTGCTCAGGATAAATTAAATGAACAGGTCAGGTCAAAAAGATTTGTATTTATTGCTACCTCAATGTCGTCTGTAAGTGGTGGTTTGAAAATGTTCAATACTCCGTATGATGTTTCAGTTAAAAGCGATTCCCTGATCGTTGTTCTACCTTATATGGGAATTGCTAATTCTGCCAGACCTGATGAGACTAATTTAAATTTTATTTCCAATAAATTATCTTATACAATTAAAGAATCCAGAAAAGGATTTCAGGTAGATATTGCTGTTGCTGACGAGGACGCCAGGATGTTTTCTTTCTTTATTTTAAAAAATGGAACGGCAACACTTGACGTTATCAACAGCCGCAGAGAACCGGTTTCCTATCGCGGTTATATAAAAAAGTTATAAGGCTATACTCATACGAAAGCCAATGCCATGCAATGTTTCAAGAATGATAGAGGGATCTGATTTCAGATATTTTCTAAGTTTGGAAATATAAACATCCATACTTCTACCTAAAAAGTAATCATCTTTCCCCCAAACCTGCAATAAGATTTCATCTCTTTTCAAAACTTTTCCGAGGTTCTCACATAGATAAAATAAAAGATCTGCCTCTTTCTGTGTAATCGTTAATTCTTCCAGCGGAGTTTTTATTTTGAGTTCTGCAGGAATGAAGCTGGAGCTTCCCAATGAAAAAGTCAGCTCTGATTTTGATTGATTTTTTTTAGACCTTCTCAGAAAAACTTCTATTTTTTTTATCAGTTCACTTATGCTGAATGGTTTTGAAATATAATCATCCGCCCCGGTTTCATAACCTTTTAACCGGTCTTCTTCTTCTGTTTTGGTACTTAAAAAAAGAATAGGAATGATGTCGGTTTGTTGCCTGATTTTTTTTGCAACAGCATATCCATCTTTATTTGGCATCATAATGTCTAACAGGCAGATATCAAATTTATTTTTGTCGAAAGTTTCGATAGCCGTTTTACCATCAACACAATGGATCACTTTATATTGTTCTTCCTCCAATGCATCTTTGATCATAAACGCAAGGCTTTTATCGTCTTCGGCAAATAATATAGTGGCTTTTGGTTGCATTATACAGGTATTTCTATGATAAATTCTGATCCCTTTCCAGGAGTGCTGATGAGTTTAATATTTCCATGATGACCATCAATAACTTTTTTTGTAAAATATAAACCCAAACCCAATCCTTTAACATCATGTACGTCGCCTTCAGTAACCCTGAAAAATTTTTTGAATATCTTCTTAAAATATTTTTCCGGAATGCCTATGCCATTGTCTTTAATGCTGATAATACAATGGTTATTTTGTTGATAACAGGAAATATGAATATCGGGCTGTGTTGAATATTTTATGGCATTGGAAATAAGATTCAGCAATGCCAGGAATAAACTGGAAGGATCAGCATGAATAATAAATTTTTCAGCTTTATCAAATTTAACCGTTGCACTTTTCTCCCGGATAGAAAAATCAAGCTGGTTGATTGCATTGTGTAACAGATCTAAGGGAGAAAGTTTTACGCTGCCCATTACCAAACCTTTACTTTCGGCCTTCAATACTTTCATCAGGTTTTCTATATGATGCTTCAGGTAAGACGCCTGTCCCTGCATGAGTTGCAGATAATGCACTCTTTTTTCAGGATGATCAAGTATAGAGGGTTTTGCCAATGCATCCAACCCTACCGTGATAGTTGTCAAGGGCGTTTGAAATTCATGTGTAACATTTCTGATAAAATCGTGTTGAATTTCATTGATAAACTTTTGCCGGTATAAATAGTACATACTCATTCCTAATGCAAGCATCACAATTAGAATAAGCAACATAGAAAATATCCACCATCCCATGGCTTTAATGATATACTTGTTGATATGTGGAAAATAGAGCATGATGTAACTGAAATCTGTTACCGACATTTTTACTTTCTCATGATCAACCTGTGATGAACCAACTGTGGGGAGATATATCTGGTATAGAATATTTTGTTTGAGTTTGTCGTAAACCACCACATGGCAATCTGCAAAAATTCCAAAATCTTCCAGGTTGTGCACTACTGCATTTACCAAAACATCTTTGGTTGGAATGCAATGTACTTTCATAACAAAAGTATTTGCGCCAGGTTCCAATACCAATTTTTGTAAACGAATAGTAGAATTTTCCAGCAATTCCAATTCTTCATATACACCACGCATACTTTTAATAACACTTGTCCGAAACTCTTTTTGTTCGTATTGATAGATCTTAAATAACCAC
>JBKJSZ010000187.1:0-6188 GCA_046593675.1 Ferruginibacter sp. | reverse complement strand
GTTTAATATTATTTCATTTAATTACTATGGTATAAACTAAACAGAAACCAGTAAACTAGTTGCCGTTTCATTACTTATTGAAATAGTCTTTTTTTTATGAAGAATAGTAATTGATTTATCAAATACTTCTACGTCGGATATTTTTACTGTATCTCCAATAGCTAAATTTAATTTATCCAGGTAGCTTAAAAACGCATCTGAAGAATTACCTAATGCAACAATCCTAAGTTTCTTCTCTACCGGAGCTTCGCTTAATGGCTGTGTCCTTATCTTTTTCATCTTTCCGTTTTCATCTGGTATAGGGTCGCCATGAGGGTCTACGGAAGGGAATCCCAGAAATGTATCTAACCGCTTCACAAGGTCTTCCGAATCTATATGTTCTAATTGTTCTGCCAGACCATGAACTTCATTCCATTTATAAAAAAGCTTATTTACCAGAAATACTTCCCATATCCGGTGCCTTCGTATGATTTGCAAAGCTTTACTTTTACCTTTTTCTGTAAGCTGAAAACTTTTATCCGGCAGTACATCCACCAATTTACGCTCATGCAGTTTACGTATCATTTCCAACACTGTTGCCGGATTTAATTCAAGTGCTTTTGACAGCGCAATGTTATTGACCTTTTTCATCTGATTTGTCTGCAGCTTAAAAAGCGTCTTCAGATAATTTTCCTCAGAATGATTAATAAAATGTTGCATATTCTTCAAAAGTACATGGAATATCAAAAATAATAAATTTGGTAAACCAAATAAAAATGTTTTGTTACTACCAATAAACTTTATCTTTGAATTTCAAAATTCCGGGCAATGAAGAAAAAGCTATTTATCATTTCGGTTTTAATTATCACCGTTGTCACTTACATATCGTGCAGTAAACTGTTGCCCAATGCTCCGCCGGGCGATGAGATTTTGGATGGTCCTCTTGAAGGATTAACATCGGAACAAAACCGGCAATTTTTAAAAGGCGATATCGCTTTTAATGATGAAATTTTTAACCAGGCAAAGGGTTTAGGTCCTTTATTTGTAAACAATTCGTGTGGCAGTTGTCATGCAGGAGATGGTAAAGGACATCCCTTTACAACACTCACCAGGTTTGGTCAAACGGATACATCCGGAAACACTTTTCTACATTTAGGTGGGCCACAATTACAGCACCGTTCCATCATAGGTTTTCAAGCAGAAACAATTCCCGCTGGCGCCACTTTTTCAAACTTTACACCACCCGCCAATACAGGTTTGGGGTTTTTTGAAGCTGTTTCAGATGCGACATTATTATCATTGGCTGATGAAAACGATGCTAATGGCGATGGCATTTCAGGTCGTCCGAATTGGATAACAATTCCGCCATATGTTTTTATTCGGACCGGTTCAATAACACGTAATGGCAAATACATTGGTCGCTTCGGAAAGAAGGCAGCGGTGTACGACCTTTTACAACAAACAGTAAATGCGTACAAACAGGATATGGGTATTAACTCAACCTACGAGCATATCAGCACTTACAACGGACAAGATGCAGATCCCGAAGTTTCCAATCAAACAGTACAGGATGTAGTATTTTATCTGCAAACATTAAAAGCACCCATTCAAAGAAAACAAAACGATGCAGATGTATTGGCAGGCAGACAAACATTCATAAATATCAATTGTGGCAGGTGCCATACGCCCGAAATGCAAACGGGTAACTTTCCTATAGCTGCATTATCTTATAAAACATTTTTCCCTTTCACTGATTTGCTTTTGCACGATATGGGTTCAGCGCTCAACGATGGTTATACCGAAGGTTCGGCGCTTACAGCAGAATGGCGAACACCGGCATTATGGGGCCTTGGCTTATCGGAAAAATCACAAGGCGGGCGATACTTTTTAATGCACGACGGAAGGGCAAGAAATATAGAAGAGGCAATAGAATTGCATGGAGGCGAAGCACTACAAAGCAGACAAACTTATCAGCAACTGAACAATACTCAAAAAGCGCAATTGATTAAATTTTTAAAGTCGTTGTAAAACCGCAATCCGTAAAGCCACATAAACTTCAAATGTATTATGTTGATTTTATGTTTACAGTACAAGGGTGCGACGCAACGATGTTAAATAAATATTTTGAAGCCGGGCTAAAAATCTTTTCATGCATCGTCAAAATATTTACATTTTTTTTTAAGATACCAGCGATGGTTTTTATGGCGTCATCGTTGCGTCGCAATCACTTTATCTGCATCGCAATGGCAGCTTTAGTTTGTATTTCAAATGGAACTTTCAAAATTTAAACAGAACTACATTATGAAGCGAAGAGATTTTATTAAAAACAGTTGTGCAGCCTGTGTATCCTTTGCTGCATTACCAATGATATTCGGCAGTTGTGCATCGCTAAACAATATTTCAGGCATAATGGTGAAAGATGGA
This sequence comes from Ferruginibacter sp., assembly GCA_046593675.1. GTDB lineage: Bacteria > Bacteroidota > Bacteroidia > Chitinophagales > Chitinophagaceae > Ferruginibacter. Next base: position 3,785 of record JBKJSZ010000187.1, on the reverse strand, counting down.
CTTACTGTTAGTACAGAAGATTTTAAAATTTCAGATAAAGGCAGCAGTGCTTACAGGTCATTTATCATAGTGCGAAACGATGCACTAAAGTATCCAATATGCATTTATCGTTTCAATGAAAAACAATACTCCGCTTTATGGATGAAGTGTGCACATCAGGGCGCAGAACTTCAGGCTTCAGGCGATTTTTTACAATGCCCCGCACATGGCAGTGAGTTTAACAACAAAGGCATGGTTACAAATGGTCCTGCAAGCACCCACTTAAAATCATTTCCCGTAACTGTGTATAACAATGAAATATTTATTGATTTAAGAAAATAGTCATGAGGCATTTAAACATATCAATTCTACTTTGTTTGATATTTTTCACATCAACTGCACAAATAGATCCTGAGCTGTTGAGAATTACAGTCAACGATACAGGAAGTTTAAAACTTAACATGGATGCAGTTTACGACCGTCCCTTTATTCAGGCTGGCAAGCTGCCTGTTTCATTAGGAGGCTATGTAGAAGGCAATTACCAATATGTTGGGGAGAACGGAATTACAGAAGGACATCAGTTTCAGTTCAGGAGATTAACACTATTTGTATCCTCCACTATTTACAAACGTTTAAAGTTTCTTACAGAAATAGAGTTTGAAGGTGGAGCAAAAGAAATTAATATAGAATTTGCATCAGTTGATCTGGAAATAGCTCCATTATTCAACTTTAGAGGTGGAATAATAATGAATCCGATAGGTGCATTTAACCAAAACCATGATGGTCCTAAATGGGAATTTACAGACAGACCTATTTCTGCAACACAACTGCTGCCGGCAACATTCAGCAATGCAGGATTTGGCATGTATGGCAAGAAATATAAAAAAAACTGGGTGTATGCTTATGAGGTTTATGTAAGCAATGGTTTTGATGAAAGCATCATAGACAATTCCGAAAACAAAACTTTTTTACCGGCTGCTAAAGAGAATGCAGAAAGGTTTGAAAAAAGCTTCAATGGAGCCATGTTATTTACAGGAAAGTTTGCGCTGCGAAACGGGAACATTGGTGAATTAGGTTTATCATATATGGGAGGAGTGTATAACAAATTTCAGGACAATGGATTAGTGCTTGACAAGAAACGTAGGGTAGATGTATATGCAATAGACTTCAATACCACCATTCCGCGATTAAATACTTTTATAAATGCAGAATATGCCATGGTGAGAATAGATATTCCCGAAACATATACCGAACAGTTTGGGAGAAAACAACACGGAGGATTTATAGATATAGTTCAACCTGTTTACAAAAAGCCTTTGTTAGGTTTTGATAGATCTGTATGTAATGTAGCAGTAAGATTAGAATACGTAGATTGGAACAAAGGAACTTTTACATCAACCGGTGGCAATATAACTGACAACATAGAATCAGTTACAACAGGTATCTCATGGCGACCCGTTGCACAAACAGTTCTTAGGTTCAACTACAGGCATAGTAGGCAAAAAGATTTATTAGGCAACCCTCCATCAAGAGTTGGGGCGATACAATTTGGGTTTTCAACTTATTTTTAGATTTATTTGGAGTCTGCAATGGTATATAATAAATAAGTAGAAATTTTTTGACCAGTTTCACCTCATCCTTCAGCTTTTGTTGTGTCACTCACTTGTACTTTCTGTAATTCCATTCAGCAGAATTTTCCGCCTGCGTAACCATAAAATAATAAGTAACTTGAGTAGAGATGCTAGTAAATTCAGATCATCAACGCCTGTGTATTATAGTAGAATAATTTTTTATTTAACATGTACAATTATTTTTTCGTAATGACATTTGAGAGCCGGTCTCTGAAATATGCATTCAAATTGCATTTTTTAATTTAGAATAGAAAGTAATATCAACTACTCTCAAAGATGCAAAGCACAAAAACGTTCAATAAAAAATATTTTAAAAAATTACCATTACGGTTAATCTTGTTATTATCCCTTTTTGCAGCTACAATTTTTTTGTTTGTATACATAATTCATGAAGTGCTTTGGGAAAAAGAAGAAGCCGTTGATAATTTAATTTTCAATTTCTTATCTGCTAAGGTTATCAGTAACCAACTTACCGGATTTATGAAAGGAGTAACTTACTTTGCTTCAGCCGCGTTTTTGCAAATTGCCTATGGAGTATTAATAGTATTTTATCTGCTATTAAAAAACTGGAAGAGAGCCGTTGAAATTGCCGTGATTGGTGTTGGGGGATTTGCAGTGAATTATTTCATGAAATTATCTTTTCATCGTTTGAGGCCTCCAAACCCATTAATTGAACCCTTACAAAACTTTAGTTTCCCAAGTGGTCATGCTACATCCGCTTTTATTTTTTATGGCTTACTCACATACCTGATATGGAAAAAAAATATTCCTTCCTTCTATAAATACCTGTTAGGTTCAACCCTCATTTTATTCTCTTTATTAATTGGCTTTAGCCGGGTATATTTAAGGGTGCATTACACAAGTGATGTTTTGGCGGGAATTTGTATCGGCTTTGCATGGTTGTTTTTTACTGTATGGTTGTTTGAAAAATTAAAGAAAAAAACCGATCAGGAAATTCGTCTAAATAGTTAAGTAATAAACAGATACATTTTTTATCTTATGGATTGGATAAAAAATCTTTTCCATTTTGTATAATAAATCTGTTTTACCGGGATTTTAATATTAAATTTAAAATGTATTACGCCATCTTAAAATAACTATATGAAAAAATTATTTTTTCTTCTTCTCATCTCAATGTCTTTTTTAACTGCTTGTGAAAAAGAAGATGAACAGGAATTGCCTTGCCCTGTTGTAGAATCTAAATCTATTCCTGCTTCGGTAACAAATTCTTTTAGATTAAAGTATCCTGATCAGGTTGTTATCAGATGGTTTAATAAAGATAATACTGGCTTTGCTGCCTACTTATTAAATAACGGTGTAAAAACTCTTGCCCTGTTTGCTAATAACGGAAGTTTTATTAAAACAGAAGTAAAAGTTAATCAACACGATGATGATGACGATGATGAAGATGAAGACGATGAAGAGGAAGGTTGCGACTGTGAGATCGATTAAGTACATTTTGGAAAATATTTATTTTAAAGTGCTGTAACTTTACAAGAACCATTTATAAACAAATTTCGTTTATAAGCCAGAATGTAATTTTTAAATTAAAAGCTGATTTTTTAAAGAAACACCAAATTCAGGCTTCATTTTTGTTTAAATAAATATTATTCTAAAAAAACTAGTAACCGTATATCTTACTTTTACTTATTTTACAAATAACAATGAAAAAGAATCTAACAATAAATCAATCATGGTGGCGCAATGGGAAAACCTTATTGTGGACTGTCTGGCATTGATATAGTTTCGTTTACTATAATTTTTAGGCCCGCTGTTCACAGCGGGTTTTTTCATTTTATAACCTTTTCATTTAGTCCATGACAACAAGTTTGAACCAATTATTAGAAAATAAATTACTCTCGAGAAATGAGGCAAAAATGGCTTTGCTGGAAATATGTAACGGGCAGATAAACCCGTCGCAGATTACGGCGTTCATTACCGTCTTTCTGCTCAGGCCCATTTCTGCTGATGAGCTTAACGGTTTTCGGGATGCATTGATGGAATCAGGAAATAAAATTGATCTGGCTGATTATAATCCGATGGATATTTGCGGTACAGGTGGAGATATTAAATGTGTTTTTGTTATCTCCTCCTGTGCCGCAAATATCCATCGGATTATAATCAGCCAGATCAATTTTATCTCCTGATTCCATCAATGCATCCCGAAAACCGTTA
>JBKJSZ010000151.1:0-5660 GCA_046593675.1 Ferruginibacter sp. | reverse complement strand
AAATAAATACAAGCAAGTTGAATTCATGCAGCAATATTTAGGAGAAGAATTCGAAGGTATTATTAGTGGTGTTTCCGCATTTGGTTTCTGGGTTGAGACAATTGATCATAAATGTGAAGGTTTGGTAAGTGTAAAAGATGTGAGCGACTATGATGATTTCAGACACGATGATGAAAATTATTGTCTCATCGGACTAAGAACAAAAGTTGCATTCAGAATGGGAGATAAAGTGAAAGTAAAAGTGGTAGCTGCCAATCTGGTAAAACGCCAGCTCGATTATGAATGGGTAAGAGAACCTAAGCCTGCAAAAAAGAAAAAAGGAGAATAATAATTGCCGGATAATTTTCGGTGGAAGAGCGTTGATCAATATTAATTGCATGAAGAATTTTAGTTCCTTATTACAGGAATTTGAAGACCATTTTAAAGCAGATCATTTTCCGGCAGAGCCGAAAAAATTATATGATGCTTCCCGTTATATTTTAGCGTTGGGCGGAAAGCGTATTCGTCCGGTTTGTGTATTAATGGGAAACGAATTGTTTGGAGAAATTCATACTGATGCTTTTCATGCTGCAACCGCTATCGAACTTTTCCATAATTTTAGTTTAGTGCATGATGATATTATGGACAAAGCGCCCTTGCGAAGAGGAATGCCCACGGTTCATGCAACTTATGGCGAATCAACAGCCTTATTATGCGGCGATGTAATGTTGGTGGAAGCCTATGATTATCTCAATAAAGTTCAGAATGTTCAATTGCACCAGATAATTCATCTATTTAACAAAACGGCGAAGGAAGTTTGTGAAGGCCAGCAACTGGATATGGATTTTGAATCACGGACATCCGTAAGTTTTGCTGAGTATGAAAGAATGATCACGCTCAAAACTTCTGTATTGCTGGCTGCCAGTTTACAAATTGGTTCTATCATCGGCGGCGCAGGAGAAGGCAATCAACAACACCTGTATGAATTTGGTAAAAATCTTGGAATGGCTTTCCAGGTTCAGGATGATTACCTTGATGCGTTCGGTGATCCGGAAAAATTCGGAAAGCAGGTTGGAGGTGATATCTTGTCCAATAAAAAAACATTTTTACTCATACATGCTCTGGATGTTGCAACAGGTGATGAGCAAAAAAAACTTCATGCATTGCTGCAAACAAATGAAAAAGATAAAGTGCAGAAAGTAATTGAAATTTTTAAAAAATGCAAGATAGACATCTGGGCACAAAAATTAAAAGAACAATATTATAAAGCAGCCTTGATTCATCTCGAAGAAATGGCTGTTGTATCTGTAAGAAAAAAAGAATTGCAAATTTTAGCAGAATATCTTTTGAACAGACAAAACTAACATTATAAACGTTCTCCACTTATGAGCAAATCACTTTTTCGCCGGAAAAATATTGCCAGCCTTATGGCAGATGCATCGGAAGCAGATGATCTGCACCAGGGTTCGCATGGTTTGAAAAGAGTATTGACGCTAAAGGATCTTACTTTTTTTGGTATAGCAGCAATTATTGGTGCAGGTAGTTTCAGCAGCCTTGGTGGTGCGGTGTTCAATGGTGGTCCCGGTGTTGTAGTATTATTTATAATTACAGCAATTGCCTGCGCATTTACAGCATTTTGTTATTCTGAATTCGCGAGCCGGATTCCTGTGGCAGGAAGTGCTTATACGTATGCTTATGCCAGTTTTGGTGAGTTATTCGCCTGGATCATTGGCTGGGCACTCATTATGGAATATTCAATCGGTAATATTTATGTTGCGTATAGCTGGAGTGATTATTTCACCTCTTTTTTATCGAACATGAATATTCATGTGCCTTCCTATTTATCTACCAGCTATTTTGAAGCAAAGCGTGGTATTGCCGAAGGAACAACAAATACGGAAATCATACGCGCCTGGTCTTCCGCTCCTGTGATCGGCTCACTAAGAATTATTTTTGATCTTCCTGCGGTCATCATTAATCTGTTGATTACAGCTTTGGTTTTTCGTGGTATAAAAGAGAGTAGAAACTTTAGTAACCTTATGGTTATTCTGAAGCTGGCAGTTGTATTATTGGTAATAGTGGTAGGAGGTTATTTAATATTTTCCAACGGATTAACGTATAACTGGAATCCTGTGAATGATGAAGGTGTTCATAAATTTATGCCTAATGGTTTTGGTGGTGTGATGTTGGCCGTAAGCAGTGTTTTCTTTGCTTACATAGGGTTTGATGCAGTAAGTGTTTTAGCAGAAGAAAGTAAAAACCCTCAACGTGACCTTCCGCGCGGAATGATTTTGTCACTCGTAATTTGTACCGTTGTTTATATTTTATTATCACTTGTTTTAACAGGTGCGGTTCATTATAAAAAATTTGATGGTATCGGTGATCCGCTGGCATTCATTTTTGAAAAGGGGAACCTGAATGTAGCGTGGATGCAAACTCTTGTTTCCGTTTGTGCGGTAATAGCCATGACAAGTGTGTTGCTCGTTTTTCAAATGGGGCAACCTCGTATCTGGATGAGTATGAGTCGTGATGGTTTATTGCCTCCGGTTTTTCAACGGGTACATCCAAAGTTTAAAACACCTTCTTTTGCAACCATAATTACAGGGTTGGTAGTAGGCGTACCGATTTTTTTTACAGATAAAACTTTTGTTTTAGACTTCACCAGTATTGCAACTTTGTTCGCTTTTGTATTGGTATGTGGTGGCGTTCTGCTGATTCCTGTGAAGGAAAAAGTGGTGGGCCGTTTTCATATACCATATATCAATGGTCAATTTATTTTTCCATTAATTGTTATTTTGGCAATTACTATACTTTCAATATACAGTCATTCATATTTCCAGGATATGTTCAATTTTGATATAATTGGAAATGAGGATTACATCAGCCATAAAGTTTCCTTCATGGATGTAAAGACTCCTCAGATCACTTTAATCATTTTTTGGGTGGTGGTAATTATTTTAGCGATAATAACTTTTGTAAAAAAATATTCACTGATTCCTTTAATGGGTGTTGCAACGTGTTTGTATTTACTTACAGGTATGAGTAAAAGTAATTGGGCATGGTTTCTTGCCTGGTTATTACTGGGCGTTATCTTTTACTTTCTTTATGGCTACAAAAAAAGCAAACTGGCGAGCTAATCTTTAAACTATTTGGGCATTTTATTGTTGCCATATATATAATGAAATACGAGATTGGTGATAAAATAATTGTATTACATTCTGACGAGGAAGGCAAAGTAATAGACATTCTCAACGATAAGATGGTGATGATAGAAGTGAGAGGAGTGAAATTTCCTGCTTACATGGATCAGATCGACTTTCCATATTATAAAATGTTCACGCAGAAAAAACCTGTAGAAAAGAAAAAAATATTTGTTGATCAGATCAGACAGGAAAAGAAGCAAAAAAAACAAAAAACCGGTGATGGGGTTTTCATAAATATAATTCCTGTTTTTAATAAAGATGTTTTTGAGGATGATATTATAGAAAAACTAAGGATCTATTTAGTAAACCAGGATGAAGTAGCCTATCAATTCGATTATCATTTATTTTTTTCGGGCGAAAGTAATTTTCAATTAAAAAATTCTATTGAACCTTTATCTGACTTTTATCTCCATGATATAAACTTTGAAGATATAAATGATGGACCCAGATTCAATGTAGAATTTTCTTTGGCCATCCCGGATAAAAAGAAAGCGCCTTATTTTGAAACTTCTTTAAAGTTAAAAGCGAAGCAGGTTTTTAAAAAAATTGAAGAAATTCAAATGAATAATCAGCCTTCTTTCGCGTATGAATTATTTGATACTTATCCTGAAAGACAAGTAGAAGTAAAGGTGGATATGAGTGGATTAGGAAAAGCCGGTTTCAGATTGTATGATGCATCTAAAGGAGCTAAGCATCTTCCTCCTGCAAGATCTGTGGTGGATCTTCACGCTGATAAATTAAGCAGCGAATGGGAGCTAATGAATCCTTCAGAAATTCTTTCGATGCAATTGGAAAGTTTTGAAACGTATTATGATCTGGCGCTGGCACACAATCAGAAAGAACTCATAATTATTCATGGTATAGGAGAAGGAAAACTTCGTGATGAAATCCATCAGCGTTTGAAATTTAAACGGGAGGTTAAATCATTTGTGAATCAATTTCATCATCTCTATGGATATGGTGCTACAGAAATATTTTTTAAATAAATTGATTTTATAAAATTATTTTAGAACGCAAACATTTCTTCTTTTACGGGCATTTGTCCAGCTTTCCATTTCAATCGGGCGTTTATGCTAAGTTGTTGAATCTTTTTTCAACTTATAAAATGAAAGCCGGAGAATTCCGGCCTTCATTTTATGAAATCATGAAATATTTATTTAATTCTACTTCGCTTCTTCAGCCGCAACTATATTAATATCATTTTCTGCAATATATGTCAGTAACGAATCTGCTTCTTTTTCCTCTTCCAATGTTTCATGTAATAAAACAGAAATCTTATCCATTCCCAATGTTGTAGCTAATTGCGCCAATCCACCATACGTTGCTATTTCATAATGTTCTACTTTTTGTGCAGCCAATATCAAACCAACATCACGGGTACTGGTTCCTTTAGGCGTTTCTTCTATTATACCTTCTCCTTCTTTGGTAAGACCTGCCATCGCTTCACATTTTTTTGCCTGCGCTTTTTTCCCAAGCATATTAAAAATCTGCTCCAGTTTTATAATCTGATTTTTTGTAACGTCCAGGTGATCTTTAAAGGCATTAACCAGAACTTTTGATGTGGCAGCTTTCTGCATTTTTGGTAGCACTTTCAACAGTTGTTTCTCCGCCCAATAAATATCTTTCAGACTATCTGTAAATAATTCTAATAATAATGTTGAGTCTGGAATAGATGCTTGTTTTTTTGGGGCGGCATTTTTAGGAGCTGCTTTACTACCTGCTTTTTTTGTTGCTGTGGAAGCCATGATTTAAGTTTTAAGATTTTGATTAGTAAAATAAAATATTTTGAATTGGCGGACTAACATTCTTAAAAGATAAATTTCATGCCAAGGATCAAACAGATAATAAATTATATAGAAATACATAGTTTGAACATTATCAAATCTTAAAAACCATATGGTTATTAAATTAAACAACATTCCATGGGAATAAAATTGCACATTGAAAGTGCATCTTATACACGTAATTTTGTAAAACTATCAGCCGGCTATCGCTCTGCAAAGAGAGGAAAGTCCGGACAGCAAAGAGCAGCATACCGGTTAATGGCCGGCTTTTCTGAAAACTCAGAAAAAGAGAAAGTGCCACAGAAAATAACTGTCAGATTAATCTGATGAGGGTGAAAATGTGAGGTAAGAGCTCACGGTATTGCGTGGTAACAGGCCGTACGGGTAAACCTTATGCGCTGTAATGCCACGTAAACCTTGTATGAAACGGCTCGTTTTTCTTTAGGGAGCAAGGAGGGTAGGCAGCACGATTTCTTCAGTAATGAAGAAACCAGATAAATGATAGCCATTCCTTTTGGAATAACAGAATCCGGCTTATGGCTGATAGTATTTTTTTTATTATTGGAAATATTTATTTTCAGTTTCTTCCCAATCTTCATTTATAAAACTGAAGTAAACAGAATTCCGAATAGTGCCATCGGTATTGATAATATGTTTTCTAAAAACACCTTCACGTACGGCACCTAATTTTTCC
>JBKJSZ010000004.1:0-4002 GCA_046593675.1 Ferruginibacter sp. | reverse complement strand
ATCGTTAGGCACATCAAAAGAGGCGATGCCGTTGTTTCCATATGTTGTATCAACAACACCGTTTGAAAGATACCTTACTATCTTGTAGATTCCACGCGTATAGTCTCCACCACTTCCACCCACAACAATCTTTCCGTCATTTTGTAAAACCACCGCTCTCGGCACTATATCCGCATCACTAAATGTTTGAAAAACTTTTCCGTTGGAACCAAATGATACATCATATACTCCCACCTGCGCATACACCAAATTGGAAGAAAATAAAATTAAAGCCAATAAAAATGATTTGTATATTTTTTTCATATAAAAGTTTTAAAGAAAGTTGTTTTCAAATTCATATATATTAGAATGAAATGCCATTAAAGTATAATAAAAACTTTGCATAATTCTTTACAATTATTAAACCAATACTATGAATTTTAATTTTGATAATTTAATTATTTGAATTAGTTGAATACTATTAGTGAGTGTATCCACTAATTATTTCTACTCTTTAACTTCAAAATTTCTAATAGGAGACCAAGGGCCAAACCTTCCACTTGCATCAATATAGCGTACTCTCCAATACCTCCTTCCTAAACCATTGAAATAGCTTGCCACCCAAATGGGATCATTAACATACACTTCCAACATAGGGTTTGAAAAAACTAAGTCATCACTTATCTGTATATCATGGTAAAAGGCATTTTGATTATTGCTCCATTGAAATTTAACCTGGATTCGATTTTTTACTCCTGATCCATCCCCTGGTGATTGCAATTGTGGCGCAGGAAAATTTGCATAAAAAGGAAACAACTTTAAAGTATAACTTTTAGATTCATTGCCTAATATCACACTAAGCGTTATTAATTTTGCAGAGGTAATATGGGTGCTGATTAGAGGTATATGAATTATAAATTCTCCCGGAGAAACTCTAAATGTGGATGGTATTTGAACTGAAGGATCACTGCTTGTAAAGCTGACAACCCAACCTGTAGAAGGAGCAGGTTGAGTAAAATTAACTTGAATACTATCTGCATTACCTCCAATCAAACGATATGCTCCACCAATGAATGATATAAGGTTTACCGATTTAAGACTGTAATTTTCAGAGAAACCTTTATTTTCTTCTAATGTATCAGAAAAATTATTTGAAACTTCGTTTTTTTTACACCCAACCAGTATTATGAGAAAAAAAATTATAATTTGTTTCATAATCTTTGATATTTATACAATTCTACTAAAAGGTAATTCCTGTTAAAATATAATTTACTTAATAGGTATATTATGGTTCTCAAACAGTAAATAGAAACTCTAAATGGTTTCCATTCGGTAAAGGGATAATATTTAATACATCTAGGCAAATAATCATTTGTATAACCAGATCCCTAACATTTTTTTGAACCGGAAGTTTATATAAGACCTAACAGGTTGTTCGCTGAAAATGAGGAAAACGTTCAGCGTTGGCGAAATCAGGGAATTTAAAGGTGTTATGTAGAGAGTGGCCTTAACTTTCTGCTTTACGGCTATGAACAAATGACCAGTAGAATTACTATTTGCTGAATGCCAGATCTTCCGGCTCAAATTTTCTAATGCCTATGTTGGCTGCTGTTATATTTTATGTACTATACCTATTTATCTTCCTTCTCCATTTCTTCAATCTTGGAATTGCTGATAACCTTACCGTCTGCCGAAAAAAGTATATCAAATTTTTCTCCTCCCTTTTCAATCTCAGCTTCGTAATATTTGCCGATTTTTGCACTTTCAATTTTACTTCCTTCATTTATTTTAAAATCAACAAAATCCCTTTTAAGCGTTGATTTGATTGAAGAAGGCAATGCAGAAATACTAATTTCGGTTTCAGTTTCCAGCCACCTTCCCTCGTTATCAAAACTCGCCGAAACTTCTACACCATGTAATTTGAAATTTGCTTCATACAGTGATTTATTTTCCATTTCCCAACTCACTTTTGAAGTAGCAGGAAATTTTGTTTTAAATGTTGTTGTAACAACAGCAGGAACCTTATCTGCTGATATTTTTTGAGCGTCAACACTATTGATCATCATTGCTGTAACAAGCAACAGAATAATTAACTTTCTCATTTTCAAAATTGTTTAATTGTCTGAAATAATTTACAGGCAAGCATTCTTGTTCTACAACTATGAAGTAAGCTTTTATTCTGTCAGCTTAATTTTGCTTGTCCTAATAAAAGCAGCTTACGCTTAATTTACTCAATCAATTTTAGTCTTACCGGATGTTCGCTTCGTTTTTAAAATCCATAAGCAACTAATCGGTCTTTATAAAATCCTTTTTCTATCTTCCAGATTACTAAGTAACTGCCTGCTCCATCACTATTAATTGTCTGTATGTAAAAAGTGTCGCTTGATTTCTGATAATTTACTTCGGCACTGTATATACTTGGCTCGTAAAGCCCTGCCAGTGCATGTTTTGGCAGTGTAATTATTTTATGTCCCACCTTAATCATAATCTTATCAAACTGCGTTGTGGGCATACCACCGTCCATCCCCCAATATTTCTTATTATCTATTAACTCAATATGGTCAGGATATTCTTTTACAAATTTATATTTGTGCATTTTCCTGTCAAATTTGCTTTGCGTAATTATTACTTCAACAGAGTCCTTTTTTAATGTTATTGAATTTGCTGTTTTTTTTAAAACTGTCAAAGCAGGAAAAATTGAAACTAATTTGTATTTGTCTTTATAAACATAGCCGTTAAGTTCTTTTCCTTTTTTCGTATAGTCAATATTTGTCCAGTTACCTATGTTTTCAAAACAATAAATCAGGTATCCATATGGTAATTGGTCAATCACTTTACTGTTAAGATTTCTATCTTCTCTTACGTTTAGTAAATTGTCCTTGTCATTTACTATGGCAAATTGTCCAAACGTAAATGTAAAGCAAAGAAGAAGAATAAAAAATGTCAAAAAATGTTTCATACTGTGAGGTTGTCAAAAATTACTTCTTGAAGAAAAGGATTGGTAATAGCAGGGAATAACCAAAGCCCATTGCAAAACTGTTATTGAAGTTAAGAAAAGAGCTACTACATGTCACTTTGAAACTGAAGGCAACAAACTGCATCAGGAGTTTGAATATTCAACCTAAGTAATCTCATAATGCAACAATGGCAGTTTTATTATCATTGAAGTTTTGCACCATACACTTTAAAAGAACCGTTTGTTAATTTAATTATGTCATTGGTTTTATTAACCAGGGTTAAGTCGAATGTACCAGATGCATCACATAAATCGTAGTTGTATGAGATGCCTGTCACAATATCATAGCCATTTTTTGTGACACAATTCGAGAACCCGGCATTTAATAAACCAGTCCGATAAATGTAGACTGCTTGCGAATCGATTGGTATTGTGTTTCCAAGATCATCCTGAGTTGTGAGTATGCAAAAAGGGTCTATATTAATTGCATGGGCTATTGGAGTAGGTTGAAAAAAGGCACAACCCGTAGAATAATTGTAAATGTAGCCGCCAAAAAGAGATTCCGGGCCAATAGTAATTTGAACGTTTCCGTTGACTCCTCTGCCAATGCCGAGATTAATATTATTTATGTTCTCATTTTGATAATTATAATCTACACCATTGTAGGTGAATTTTAAATAAGAAATAGTTGCGTCACTAGTTTTTTTGCAAGAAGTAAATATAAAAACAACAACAACTATAAGAAGGACTTTCATTTTATAAATATTATTACATGAATGTAGTAAAAGTAGTATGATTTGTAAAATTATTACTACGGTCAAGTATTTGCGCAATTAAGCAATAGACAACTATCTACCTGGCACAGAAGATAAATTTATTCGTCGATGCCGATTGCAGGAAAATTTTATTATTCCTGATTAACTGCGCAATAAATTATGGTTTGAACTAAGTGTGTGAACCGATAATGAATATAGATTAAATTACTAAGAAAATTTGAATAAAAGCCCTGCATTTGCAGCGCTCATTTATACGTTGCGACTGAAGTATAATTATACAATTCTATTTTT
>JBKJSZ010000034.1:0-3837 GCA_046593675.1 Ferruginibacter sp. | reverse complement strand
AAATAAATCCATATAAAAAAATACAAAACAAGCTTAAGGCTGCACTACTGAAATTAAAAAAGTACCACATCATTCCACAACCCGCGAGTGCTGATAAAAAAGCGAATACATACGCTTCTTTAATACTCATTCTTCCGCTGGCTACCGGTCGGGAGGCCGTTCTTTTCATGAGGGAATCTGTGTCCTTTTCCAATGCCTGGTTGATCGCATTTGCTGAACCTGTGATCAGCATACCTGCTACAAAAAGTAAAAGAACTGATAATAGCACAGGTCGGGAGTAAATGAGGTAGTAAGGTGCTATTAAAAAACTTACTACTGTACTAAACACTACCATGAAACTCAATGTGAATTTTATAAGCTGGAAGTAATCTTTTACTTTACTTGCCAGTACAAAAGACTGTGAGCCGGATATCGTGTTCTTCTCCTGATACATTTATAAATTGTTGAAGGTTGTAAGAAGGTACCAACCTCCAGCACATTTTCGCTTAATGATGGCTTTCGTTTTCTCCCACAGGTTCTGTCTGCGGAATAAAATCTCTGCCATCTTTTCCATAATCATAAGCCCAACGGTGAACTTCCGGAATTTCTCCTGGCCAGTTTCCATGTCCCGGTCTTAAAGGTGTAGTCCATTCCAGTGTATTTGCATTCCATGGATTCAGGTCTGTTACTTTTCTTCCTTTCCAGATACTGTAGAAGAAATTGTAAACAAATAATAACTGGGCTGCAAATACCACCATGGAAACAACGCTGATAAATTCGTTTAACCCGCCAAACATTTTGAAGGATTCCCAATTTGAAAAATCATAATAACGACGTGGCATACCGGCTAAACCTTCGTAATGCATAGGCCAGAAAATAAGGTAGGCACCAATCATGGTTATCCAAAAATGTATGTAAGATAAAGTGTTGTTCAGGTGACGACCGAACATTTTTGGATACCAATGATAAATACCCGCAAACATCCCGAAGAAAGAAGCCACACCCATTACAATATGGAAGTGAGCCACTACAAAATAAGTATCATGTAAGTGAATATCCAATGCAGAATTTCCTAAGAATATACCGGTTAAACCACCACTGATGAATAAACTTACAAATCCAATAGCGAATAACATACCTGGTGTAAACCGGATATTTCCTCTCCATAATGTAGTTAACCAGTTAAATACTTTAATAGCCGATGGAACCGCGATCAGCAAGGTGAGTAATACGAAAACGGCACCGAGGAATGGATTCAAACCGGTTACAAACATATGATGCGCCCAAACAAGGAAGGCCAGAATGGTGATCGCAAATAACGAACCTACCATCGCCATATATCCGAAAATGGGTTTGCGACTGTTCACAGATAAAATTTCAGAAGACATTCCCATTGCCGGCAGTAGAATAATATACACTTCCGGGTGACCGAGGAACCAGAATAAATGCTGGAACAAGATGGCACTTCCTCCTTCGTTTGGTAAAATTTTCCCGGCAACCACAATGTCACTTAAGAAAAAGCTAGTACCTAAATTGCGATCGAATAATAATAATATGGCTCCTGATAATAATACCGGGAATGATAATACGCCTAATACAGCCGTGAAGAATAAAGACCACATTGTCAACGGCATTCTCGTCATGCTCATACCTTTTGTACGCATATTTAGAATAGTTGTGATGTAGTTCAACCCTCCTAATAAAGAGGATACAACGAACATCGCCATACTCACCAGCCAAAGATCCATACCTATTTTACTTCCCATAGATGCATCACCCAATGCACTTAACGGAGGATAAATCGTCCATCCGCCACTGGCAGGACCCGTTTGAACAAATAAAGAGGAAAGCATAATTACTGATGCCAGAAAAAAGAACCAGTAACTCAACATATTCAACATAGGAGATGCCATATCGCGTGCTCCTATTTGTAATGGAATAAGAAAATTTGCAAACGTTCCGCTCAAACCCGCCGTCAATACAAAGAATACCAACACCGTTCCGTGCATGGTAACCAAGGCATAATAAAATTCAGGTTGCAGTTTTCCGCCCTTGGCCCAATGCCCCAGAAAATCTTCCAGAATTGGAAAAGTAGCTTCCGGATAACCTAATTGTAAACGGAATATCACAGAAAATAATCCTCCGATAATTGCCCAGATAATACCGGTTACCAGAAATTGCTTAGCAATCGTTTTGTGATCCTGGCTGAAAACATATTTGGTGAGAAATGTTTCATGATGGTGATGTTCATGATGTGTATCATGACTTTGGGACTGTACCTCTTGTAAATTAACTACACTGCTCATAGTCTTAAATATTATTTATTAAAAACCCTATAATTTTTTAGCATCTGCTGCTGCAATGGCAGGAGTAGCGCTTGTTTTAGTAGAATCAGGTTTTGTGGCAGGTGCCGCTGGTTGAGTTAATGTTATAAACTCTGGTTTTTGTTGTGCCAGCCAGGCTTTATATTCCTGCTCCGTTTCCACTACAATAACACCACGCATAGAAAAATGGCTTTTGCCACATATCTGGTCGCAGCTTATTTCATATACAAAATTGGGATTTCCGGTACGTGCTTTCATTTGTGCTGTGGTGTATTGCGGGGTAAACCACATAGTTGTGGGAATACCCGGAACAGCATCCATTTTCATACGAAAGTGCGACAATCCCACATCATGAATTACATCCTGCGCATGAATCACCAGTTTCACGGGGCGGTTAACAGGCATGTGCATTTCTGAAGTATGTAAATCATCATGGCTTTCCGGATCTTTAAAATCAACACCTAATGTATTGCCGGAAGGTTGATTGTATAATTTATAATTTACTTTTCCCAAAATTCCATCTGCTCCCGGATAACGCATTTCCCAACCAAACTGATGGCCTGTGATCTCGATCAGTGTTGCATTTTTAGGGGCGTCGCTTGTAACACGGAACCAGAATTTAAGTCCAAAAACTACCAATACAGTCAGGAATATGGCAGGAACTGTAGTCCATAACAATTCTAACTTAGTATTGTGCGGAAAATAATAAGCTTTTTTACCATCTTTTTCCTGGTATTTGTAAGCAAACCAGAATAACAAAACCTGTGTAATTACAAATACAACTCCTGTTACACCAATAGTGATCCAGAGCATCAGGTCAATTTTTTCACCTTCCACAGAAGCAGATCCTTGTGGGAATAGTGTTTTACCATAATACAATTGATTGCAATACCAGGCACCAAGCAGCCCGAGAATAAGGAAACTGATCAGCAAAAAACCATTGATACGGTTATTTTGCTTCCTCGTTTTTTCCTCCCCTTTTAGTACGCTAACGTATTCACTGGCTTTCGCGATCTGGAAAATAACCACGAAGATCATTATTACAATCACTGTAAGAAAAATCTCTTTCATTGTCTGTTTTTTAGGCCGATATTAAATACGGCTTGAATATTATTGTCTCTCTGTTCTTTTATGTATGATGTATCATACTTTCTTTCAGAAATGGATGATTGCTAGCCAGCAAAGAATGACTGGATAAATATCTTCCAACTCCCCACATTATTACGCCTATAAATAAACAGGCGACTCCAAATTCGAAAGGCATTAATTCTGCATGTTCATGCAATGTGCCCGGCATAACCATTTGATAATAATCGATCCAGTGACCAAATATAATCAGCACGGCCATGAAGGTTACCACCGTCCAGTTACGTTTAGTTCCTTTTTTCATTAGAATCAATAAAGGACAAACGAAATTTACGATCAGGTTAAAAAAGAAGATGCCTTTATAAGGACCTGCTTTTTCTGCAGTGCCGATTCTTTCGATAAAATATTTGGTTTCTTCCGGCTGG
Organism: Ferruginibacter sp.; assembly: GCA_046593675.1. GTDB lineage: Bacteria > Bacteroidota > Bacteroidia > Chitinophagales > Chitinophagaceae > Ferruginibacter. The sequence continues at coordinate 23 of JBKJSZ010000034.1, read as the reverse complement.
TTACTATACCAGATCAGCATGTA
>JBKJSZ010000418.1:0-4322 GCA_046593675.1 Ferruginibacter sp. | reverse complement strand
CTTTTTTTATGAAATTTTATTTTTTTATGAGCTTATGCTCATAAGCATATTTTATTAATCCGATGAGGCTGGAAGTTTTTGTTTTTCTAAAAATATTTTTACGATGTGTTTCCACTGTTCGTTCACTTAGAAAAAGTGTTTCCGCTATTTTCTTATTGCCAAATTCTTTTTCTATCAAACCTATAATTTCTATTTCTCTGATGGTCAGGTTTACTTCTTCTGCAATTTTTCTTTTTTCACTGGCTTTCATCATTTCTTCCAGCACCTCTTCTCCAAAATAAATTCCACCGGAAGCAATTTTGCGTAAAGCCCGCAACAATTCCTGCTTTCCTATATTTTTTAAAACATATCCTGAAATATCACTGTCTTCAATCATCTGGTTCACTAATTCACCCTGGCCACTCATTGATAAAGCAAGGATTTTTATTTGGGGAAATAATTCGTGGATCTGTTTTGATAATTCAGCGCCGTTCATTAAGGGCATCATTACATCCGTAAGTAAAATATCTATCGGCCGGGTTTCTAATTTTTGTACAATGGAAGTGGGATCAGTGGATTCAAATTCAATATGAAAATCTATTTCTCCCTGTAATAAAGATTTTAAACCATCAATTACGATCTGGTGATCGTCTACAATGGCCAATCTGATTTTTTGGTTATTCATATTTAAATTCTCCCAGTAAAAATAACCATTATGAAGTTAGCGGAACATGAATAGCTACCAAAGTACCCTTTCCTTTTCCGGAATCAAATTCAATACTTCCTTTCAAAAAATTTACACGTGTTACAATATTTTTTAATCCGATACCGTCAAAATTACGCTTGTCTTCAATGTTGAAGCCAATGCCATCATCCTCAATAGTGGTGGAAATACCATCTTCATCCCTGATAACAGAAATATCAAGTGTAGAAGCTTTTGCATGTTTCAAAACATTGTTAACACATTCCTGGATTATTCTGTATAAAACAGTTTCTGTATTATTATCTACCCTGGAATCTAATCCTTCCGTATGTAAGGAAATACGAATAATTCGATTATCAATTTTCTCAATAAATTCTTTTATGGCAAAGGCAAGCCCACTTTTTAATAGTGCATTTGGCATCATCTGATGACTTACACTTCTTATTTCTTTGCAACTTTCATCTACCAGTTTCATTACCTTTTCAAAGGCAGTTTTTTGTTGATCAGTGGAAAAAGATAATTCATGTTCAAAAGTAGATAGATTCATTTTTGCCACGCTCATCATCTGGCCGATACCGTCATGAAGGTCTGCGGCAATTCGCTGCCGTTCATTTTCCTCTGCTTCAATAACTGCTCTTGTTGCACGATCTTGTTCCTGCATTACTGCAAATTGCATAGCTGCGGCATTTTGTACCTGTTTTTTTTTATATACACTGAATAATGAAAACATGGCCAGGGTAAAAAATGAAATGGAACCCCATAAAAAATAATTTGTCTTCTGAATTTTCAATTGTTGTACCTGTAATTGCTGTTCTTTTTTTTCTGATTGATATCTCGCATTTAATTCTTCAATCTGTTTTATTTTTCCTTCACTCATGATCGAATCTTTCAAAGCCGTATAATTTTTGTAATAAGCAAACGCTTTAGAATGTTCGCCCATGGCAGCGGCAATATCAGACAAATTTTTTAAGTTCGTCATTTGCAATTCGAGGTATTTCATTTTTGTTGCGATACGGTAACTCGCTTCATTTTGTACAATGGATTTGGCATATTGTTTACTTTCAAAATATAAAACCCCAATGTCTGTATGTGATAAGGCTAAAGTAAAAGTGTCGCGTAATTTCTCCCTGTACGCTAAAGATTTTAATAAATAGGATTCAGCCAGTTCGTAATTTTTTTGTAAAAGATAAGCGCCGCCAATAAAGCTTAAACTATAGGCCATACACACACTGTCATTGCTTTTTTGGCATATATTCAGGCAACGCGTATATCTGTTAATGGCTTCTTTATAATCGCCTTTATATTCAAATACAACTCCCGATTCATTTAGTATAGTAGACATTCCGCCTTCGTCCTTAAGATCCACAAAGATCTGGTACGCTTCATCGTAATTTTGTAAAGCACGATCCAGGTCTTTTGTTTTCCTGTATAATTTCCCTAATTCATTTAACACAGATGCACGGCCTGAAAGGCTTTTAGCCATTGTCATATCCTCCAGTGCTTTATAATAATACCATGCAGCACTATCATAATTTCCTTTAAAATATAAACCAAGACCGTGCAATTTTTTAAATTCGCCCATGCTTTTGAAATCGTTTATCTCCGCCGCGAATTGAATTCCCTGGTTGGTTAGAAGTATACAACTATCAAAATTTTTGGTAGCCTGAAAATCAGCAAGCTGCAGAAAGGCATTAATTTTTTCCTTTATAGATGCTGAACTGGTATTTTTTTTCAGAATATCTATACGTGCATTTTGCGCATTAACTGAAATATAGATCAGCAGGAAAAAAACTATTGATATGGCTTTGAAAATTTTCATTAAAAGCCCAGCATATCCTTCATATGAAAAATTCCTTTTTTATTTTGTATGAACCTGGCAGCAGCGAGGGCACCCGAAGCAAAGCCTATTCTGTTATGTGCCGTATGAATGATCTCTATATCATCAATAGCAGAACTATATTTTACATGGTGTGTTCCGGGAGCTGGATCAATTCTTTTACTATGAATGTTAATTTTATCAGGTTCATTCTTTTGTAAAGACCAACCTTTGAAATTTGTATTTGAGGATATAATCTGTTCTGCTAAAGTAATAGCAGTTCCGCTTGGGCTATCTTTTTTTTGTGTATGATGAATCTCTTCGATTGTAGGTTTGTAAGAAGGAAAACGATTCATCCTTTGGGCTACGTATTCATTTAAAGCAAAGAAAATATTTACACCAATACTGAAATTACTGGCATATAAAAATGTTCCATTTAATTCAACACATTTTTCTTTGATAAAATCATATTGTTGCAGCCATCCCGTAGTGCCGGAAATAACAGGAATTCCTGATTCCAGACATTTTAAAATATTGTGAACCGCCATTTCGGGCGTACTGAATTCAATGGCAACATCACATGCCTGTAAGTTTTGTTTTGTAAAATCTTCCGGGTTTTTTGAATGAATTTTTAATCCGATTGAATCGCTTTCCTGAAAAGCCATTTCCTCTATTGCCTTTCCCATTTTTCCATAACCAATCAAAGCTATTCTCATACGCTGTTATATAAGTAAAGATGGTTTTATTTTATGGAAAGTACAAGGCTCACACCCGTTGTATTTGCCAATTCACTTTTGCCTGCGCGAATATGAAAAGAAAGATCATCACTTACATTGAAATTTTTGAGGTGTGCATCCACTGCTGCATCCACCACATTTAATCCCCAGAAAACTATAAATACTAAAAATGAATAATCAATATTCTGGCGAACCTGGTCTCTGAAAGTTTTTATTCTTCCGGGATTATCTTTCACAGTAAAATAAGGTTGCTTGATTAAATAATCATTTGACGGATCATTGTCCGTAGCAAGCAGATATGCATTTCTTGCATCTCTGAATTGATTAAGGTTTCTAAAAAAAATAATGGCGGTGGTTCCAAGCGCACCATATACTATAGGAAGTTTCCAATAACTTTTATTGGTGATCTGTCCCCAACCCGGAAGGATTGCCGAACGTTTGATAGCCACCGATGGCTTAACCGGTAAAACTTCTTTATTACGGGTGGTTTTTTTTGATCCTATAACTTTAGCTGTTGTATCCAATACCAATATTTGTTGCTGAGAAAAAGCAGCGAAACAAAACAGACATAATATGATAAGAAATTTAATTTTCAAATCTTAACTTACTTTAATATTCATTTTTTCCAAAAGGCTGTTCAATTCCTCCAAGGAATAGTATTCAAACTCAATGCTGCCTTGTCCATTCTTATGATGACTTAATATTACTTTAGTTCCGAAAGAAGAAGCGATATTGTCTTCAATTTTTTTAAAAGCCGGAGGCAACGACGTTTTGTTTTCAGATTTTGGAGTTGAAGGTGTGTACATTTTTCGTACAAGATCTTCGGTTTGCCTTACGGATAATCCACGATTTTTGATTTCTGAAAAAATATACAATTGCTTATCTACTACATCTACATTTATTATAGCCCGTGCATGTCCCATTGTGATCACATTATTTCTAACTGCCACTTGTATATCCGGCGGTAATTTGAGTAAACGGATATAACTCGTAACCGTTGTTCTTTCTTTTCCCATTCTTTCCGCCACCTGTTCCTGTGTATAATCCAGATCATCCATCAATCTTTTATAGCTGAGTGCAATTTCAA
>JBKJSZ010000141.1:0-2977 GCA_046593675.1 Ferruginibacter sp. | reverse complement strand
ATTGAATGTTTGGTTTTCACACTAACGGATGTATGATCATCCGCTAAAATTAAAATACTCATACATGCAACGAAAATAAATACCGCATAATGTATTGGATTAAAATTTGTTTTCATTTTTGAAAAATTTTTCTCTTGTGTGAAAAATTGAATCCTGTTGAGAAGTTGATTTTTCGATGAGACGGCTGCCATCTGCCACAAATACTTTTCTCCTCTGAATAAAGCTGTTTTTAAAAGAGTTTGAGCATAGAGTAACGCCGGATATTCATATTGTAAAACCTGAAGGTCACAGCTTTTTTCCCTTTCTAATTTAATATGACGGGTCATTAAATAAATAAAAGGATTGAAACAAAAAAAGGTTTCTGTAAAAAGTATAAAATAGTTTAATAAATAATCCTTGTTTTTAATATGTGTAAGTTCATGAATAATCAGTGCCTCCATTTCCCTTATGCTTAAATGATTCACCAAAGCAACCGGCAATAAAATACAAGGTTTTAGAAAGCCATATGTGAAAGGAAATTGTATATTTTCATTGAGCCACAACTGAACTTTTTTTATACCTAATTCTGCAGCTTTTAATTGTGTAAATACGCTTAATTCAGGATTTGCTTTAATAAAATTTTGCTTGTTGAAAACAATAAGTCGTTTGTATTGATAAAAATATGCAGCTATTTTATAAAATATAATTGTTGTATAAGCAACCATTAAATAATAAGCCAGTGATGGGAAAAAAGTGGAAGGGAATTTTAAATTTCGCAAGTGATATAACTGTAACCATCGGTTATTTATATTCAAGGAAAGAACCATAAAAGAAATAATGGAAACGGTAAACTGGATCAGCAACAAACAAAAAAGCATATTCCTTTTTGCGGAAGGATTAACAAAGGTTATACGGTTGATCAAAAAATAAAACAGGAACAGCAATCCCGATTGCCATAAGCTGTGCACCAGAGTAAGACAAAAATTAGTTGATATGGCTTCCATCTATTTATTTTTCAATTCTTCAATCAACGTTTGAATTTTCGTTAGTTCTTCCATAGAAGTTTTATTTCCTAATGCCTGCAAAACCAATTCTGTTGAAGAGCCGGAAAAAAGGCTGTCTATCATTTTATTTAAAAATTGTTTTTGGGTATTCTCTTTAGAAACTGCCGGCTGATAGATGTGCGTTTTGTTTCTGTCGTCTCTGGTAACTAAACCTTTTTCAAACATGATCTGCATCAATTTCAGAGTAGTGGTATAACCAGCATCTTTAATATTCAAAAGTTTTTCATGTACCTGTCTAACCGTTGCCGTCTCCATATCCCACATAATGGATAATATTTCAATTTCACTATCTGTAGGCTTTTGAACTTTAGACTTCAGCATAATACGATTATTTTCGTAGCGAATATAGGAAATAATTCGTAATGCTATTTTCGATTTATCAAATTTTTTAAAAAGTCACTTTTTTCGTGTATCTCCATGGGTTTGTAACATAGAAAAGCCCCGGTAAACCAGGGCTTTCTTCTTAAAAAATAGTTGAATTATTTGTCCTTAAAAACATTCATATTCAGATCTGTTTCTTTAAAAGCTTTAAGGTAAGTTTGGTAGCGAAGATTGAAATTTGGTGTTTGTTTTACGTCATTAATAATGATCTCTCCATTAATCACAGAAAGTTTATAATCTGTTTTATCCAGAAGTCCCTCAGCAGCCAAAACATTAACCAATTGTTGGGCGCTTTCTTTGAGGTTTTCTTTTGGTAAAGTTGCTTTCCCATCTTTTCTGATTAATTTGATTTCTTCAGATTGCTTCACAGAATTATGCATTTCATTTCTGTTGTGGATGCTTGATTTTGTATTATACATTCCGGCAAGAGTAGGAGCAATTACAAGACTGATAATACTCATTAGTTTAATCAGAATGTTCATGGATGGACCTGAGGTATCTTTAAAAGGATCACCAACAGTGTCACCGGTTACAGATGCTTTATGCGGATCCGATTTTTTATAAAACATTTCCCCATTGATCTCCACACCTTTTTCAAAAGATTTTTTTGCATTATCCCAGGCACCTCCGGCGTTATTCTGAAACATTCCCATTAATACACCGCTAACGGTTGCACCTGCCAGAAATCCACCTAATGCTTCTGGTCCCATCAGGAAACCAATAATTAAAGGAAAGACAATAGCAATAGCTCCAGGCAACATCATCTTTTTTAAGGAAGCTTCTGTAGAAATAGCCACACATTTATCATACTCTGGTTTTCCCGTACCTTCCATAATACCTGGAATAGTGCGGAACTGACGGCGCACTTCTTCCACCATGGCCATTGCTGCTTCACCAACGGCACGTATTGCCAGAGATGAAAATATAAAAGGAACCATACCGCCAACGAATAAGCAAGCCAGAACATCAGCTTTATAAATATCAATACCATCAATACCTGCAATACCCACGAAAGCAGCAAATAATGCCAATGCGGTTAAAGCAGCAGAAGCGATAGCGAAACCTTTACCTGTTGCTGCAGTTGTATTACCAACAGCATCCAAAATATCTGTTTTTTCACGAACATCTTTCGGCAATTCACTCATTTCGGCAATACCACCTGCGTTATCGGCAATTGGTCCGAATGCATCTATAGCTAACTGCATAGCCGTGGTGGCCATCATACCTGCCGCTGCGATAGCTACACCATACAAACCTGCAAATTTGTAAGATCCCCAGATACCACCTGCTAAAACAAGAATCGGTAAAAATGTACTTTCCATCCCCACAGCCAAACCACCTATCACATTCGTTGCATGTCCTGTTCCGCTTTGTTTTACAATACTCATTACCGGGCGTTTACCCATCGCAGTGTAGTATTCAGTAATGATACTCATTAAGGTTCCAACTACAAGTCCTACCAGTATAGAATAAAAGACCTGTGTGTTCGTAAATGTGAATCCACGTAATGTCATGGTTTCAGGTAATATATAGGATGTCAGGAAATAACAGGC
>JBKJSZ010000124.1:0-5958 GCA_046593675.1 Ferruginibacter sp. | reverse complement strand
CTTGTGCATATTGCGCAATCACATCTGAATCAAGCCCGAAACTTTTATTTCCTAATAAAGATTCACCGGAAATTTTAAGCAGAACGCGTTTGTATTTAGGAAGCATAACAAGTTATTTTGAAGATATATTTTTTAGAATTGTGTAAAGATAAAAACTAAGTCAGGTTTATTGGAGAATCAAAAATCAATCAGCATAAAAAAACCCGGAATCAACCGGGCTTTAATTTATTAATTCGTGGATTATCCTAATGCTACTCTTTTAAATTCTGTAACATTCAGATCACCGGAAATTCCTTTTAAATAATCGCCTACACTTTTGCTGTTGTCTTTTACAAAAGCCTGGGCCAGTAAAGTATTTTCTTTAAAGAATTTATTTACTTTTCCCATAGCAATTTTCTCCGCCATTTCCGCAGGTTTACCTTCCGCTTTAATTTGTTCAATGGCAATATCTTTTTCTCTTGCAATGGTTTCAGGAGAAATAGAAGACTCATCCACTGCCAAAGGATTCATAGCTGCAATTTGCATCGCAACATCTTTTCCGGCTTCTGCACTCTCCTGCGTCAAACCAACCAACACGCCCATTCTGTTGGCCCCATGTATATAACTGGAAACGAACGGAGCATCTACTCTTTCAAATTTTGAAATAGCAATTTTTTCCCCGATGGAAGCCAATTTATCATTAATCATATCAGACACTTTCGCGCCATTGATAGATATCTCATTTAATTCTTCTGCAGATTTTACGTTATTTTCTACAGCCGCATCAGCGATACTTTGTGCGAAAGCGACGAAGTCTGCATTTTTACTAACGAAATCTGTTTCACAACTGATACAAAGCACGATACCTGATTTATTTCCAGGTAAAGTTTTAGCAATGATTACACCTTCTTTAGCTTCACGGTCGCTACGTTTTGCAGCCACTTTTTGTCCCTGCTTACGAAGCCAATCGATGGCTGCTTCAAAATCACCATCGCTTTCTGTTAAAGCTTTACGGCAATCTAACATTCCTGCGCCTGTTGCCTGGCGTAATTTATTAATATCTGATGCTGTTATTGTTGCGCTCATATAACCTCCTCCTTCCAGTTATGGAAGATGACTTTAAATGTTTAATAATTTAGTTCTGTAAAACGGTACCGCATTGCTGCAATTACCATTTTATTTACCTGCAGGCCTTCTTGCACCACCTGCACCCGGGCCGGTAGTTCTGCGTTTAGCGGGAGCTGCGCCACCAGCGCCTCTGTTTCCGCCACGCTTGTTTCTATCATCTCCACCATCCACCTTTTGTTCAAAACGGGTAGCTTTAGCTTCTGCACTTTCTTCTGTATCTGTATGGTCTTCATCATCCTTACCTGTCTGGCGCTCTTGTAGTCCTTCTGCAATAGCAGCCGTGATATAGTTAACGATGATGGCAATAGATTTGGTAGCATCATCATTTGCGGGAACCGCGAAATCAACTTTATTAGGATCGCAGTTTGTATCTACCATTCCAAATGTGCTGATATTTAAACGACGTGCTTCCGCCAGAGCGATGTGCTCATGACCAATATCCACCATAAATAATGCAGCAGGTACACGGCTGATCTGTGCGATACCACCTAAAACCTTTTCCATTTTTTCTTTATCGCGGGTAAGAGTTAAACGCTCTTTTTTAGTTAAGCTTTCAGCACTTCCATCCGCAAGCATTTTTTCGATGCTCTGCATTTTTTTCACACTCTTACGTACGGTGTTGAAGTTGGTAAGCATTCCACCTAACCATCTTTCCGTTACAAAAGGCATGTTTACACGCTGTGCACATTCCTGCACAATTTCTTTAGCTTGTTTTTTAGTAGCAACAAACATGATCTTCTTACCGCTGCGGGCAATGGATTTCAAAGCTGCCGCAGCTTCCTGAAGTCCTTCCACCGTTTTATTAAGGTCGATGATATGTATGCCTTTTTTCTCTGCGAAGATGTAAGGAAGCATTTTCGGATTCCACTTCTTTTTCAGATGGCCGAAATGCACGCCTGCTTCTAAGAGTTGCTGTTGTAAGGAAGTATTATTTTCCATGTTTATAATTGAAATATTATTATATAAAATTGATTCAGGATTCGTTTTATCAGGCAACAGAAATATTTATTTCCAGAACCAGTAAACTGATTTCCTGTATTAACGTTTGCTGAACTGGAAGCTTTTTCTTGCTTTTTTACGTCCTGGTTTTTTACGCTCCACAGAACGTGGATCACGTTTTAATAAACCAGCAGCTTTTAAAGCCGGGCGATAATCCGCACTAACTTCAAGCAATGCACGGGAAATTCCTAGTTTTGTTGCTTCTGCCTGACCTTTCATTCCACCACCTGTTGCATTTACAACGATGTCGAATTTGTCAGCACCTTCAACAATTTTTAAAGGAGCTTCTACCTGGTTTTGTAAATAAACCAAAGAGAAATATTGCTTATAGTCTTTGCCGTTAATGGTGATCTTTCCATTACCGCGTGAAAGAAAAACACGTGTAACAGCTTCTTTTCTACGGCCTACAGCATTTTTTTGCTTTTCCATTTTTTATGTATTTATCCTAGAGGATGTAATTTGATTATTTAGAGAAAGAAAGTTCAACAGGTTTCTGAGCTGTATGAGGATGATTGGTGCCCGCATACACGAACATTTTTTTATACATCTTACGACCCAGCCTGTTTTTGGGTAACATTCCTTTGATGGCTCTTTCGATCACCACTTCCGGACGACGCATCAGCAAATTCTTAGCTGATTCACCTTTTTGTCCTCCAGGATAACCACTATACGTTAAATATTCTTTATCCTCCAGCTTATTACCGCTGAATTTTACTTTGTCTGCATTCAAAACAATTACAAAATCTCCGCAATCAACGTGTGGAGTGTAATACGCTTTGTTCTTTCCTCTAAGAACAGAAGCAATTCTTGAACACATACGTCCTACGGTTTGATTAGCACCATCCACTACGTACCAATTACGCGTTACGGTAGCCTCGTTCGCATGTTTTGTTGTGAAATGTAATTTACTCATTGTATTTTTTTTAGCTTTCGCCCGTTATAAATTCCTGTCGCTATCCCAACAGGTTCGTTTGCTTTTTCAAACGGAGGGCGAAGGTAGACAGCCACATTGAAAAAACAATCCAATTATTGGATTAATTTTACAGACGCCTTTATAAGCATCTGATAATCAGTAAAATTTTTGGATAAAAAATTATTTACTCCACCTACAGCTTTTGTGTGAGTAAAAATATAGTAGCTTCTGTGCGGTTCCGCAGGTTTAATTTCCTGTAAATATTCTTACAATGCTTTTTTACCGTGTCGATACTGATGTTGTGGTCAACAGCAATTTCTTTATACAACCTGCCATCAGACAAAGAAATCAATACTTCCCTTTCACGTTTAGTAAGCTCGTCAATACTTGTTTTCAACAGCGTTACGATTAGTGAAATAAAAATAAAGGATATATAATTATACACTCATACTATTTTGTGTACCATACTAATTATCAAATATTTAAACAGTTATCTTTTATAAACTAAAATACCGCTCAGGTAGGTTTTTAAAACGGTTGATTCCAATATATCCGTGATTGGGCAAAACATAAGGTCGGTGTCAGAAATAATAAAATCGGCCCATTTTCCTTTTTCAATACTTCCCCGTTTTTTTTCCTCAAATGCAGCTTTGGCAGCCCATATAGTCATTCCTCTTAATGCTTCTTTTCGGCTTAATGCATTTTCCATTTCAAAACCACCAGTTGGAAATCCTTTATCATCCTGCCTAACTACGGCAGCAAAAAATGTTTTAAAAGGACTGATATCTTCAACCGGAAAATCGGTTCCCAAGGGCATCCATTTATTTGTTTGCAATAATTTTTGATAAGAATAAGCACTTTTGATCCTGTTTGAACCTAATCTGTCTGCAGCCCAGTACATATCACTGGTTGCATGAGTGGGTTGTACGGAAGGAATAATATTATACTCCAAAAAGAAATGTATGTCAGCAGGATCCACCACCTGTGCATGTTCAATTCTCCATCGGCGATCATTTTTATGTTGTAAAACCGCAGCATAAATATTCAATATTTGTTTGTTGGCACTATCGCCAATAGCATGTGTGCACATTTGCAATTTAGAATCAATAAGCCGTGTAGCTATTTTCATAAAATGCAAAGAATCTTCCAGCAGAAATCCTTTCCATCCCGGCTGATCTGAATAATCATGTTTTAAACAGGCACCTCTTGAACCCAATGCACCATCAGCATAAATTTTAAATCCACCTACATGTAAACGTTCGGTTTCATAAGGACCTTTACGGATCCATCTATCATAATAAGCCGCACTGTCGCTCAATAAGGCATAAATATTCATGAACAACCTTCCCGCTTTTTGCTCTTTTTCCACCAGTTCAATGGTATGTTCACTTACGCCACAATCGTGTACACTCGTCAATCCTTTTTCAAAACAAATTTTTTGTGCTTTTAGATAATATGCTGCGGCTAAGGAATCTGAAATTTTAGGAATTATATTATCTACAATGTCCATAGCATTGTCAATTAATATTCCGGTAAGATGTCCGTTTTTGATCTCAATAACGCCTGCCGCTATTGTAGTTGACGTGTTGATGCCTGCCAGGTCCAGTGCTTTTTGATTAACTAAAGCTGCGTGTCCATCAACCCGTTTTAAAAAAACCGGGCGGTCAGGAAATAAGCTATCCAGTATTTTTTTGTTCGGAAACGATTTTTCCACCCAATCATTCTGATCCCAGCCGCGACCATAAATCCAAAACATTGGTGCTGTAGTGCTATATGATTTTACTTTTTCAATAATCTCTTCAAAAGAATTTGTTCCCCACAAATTACATTTCCACATGTCTGTGGCAAACCCTGTAAAATGGCAATGAGCGTCAATTAATCCGGGATAAATATATTTTCCTTTAACATCAATTATACTGTCTGATCCATACCGGCGTAATATTTCATCATTGGTTCCGGTTTCTACAATTTTCCCATCCCGTATCACCATGGCCTCCGCTATATGGAAACTATCATCAACGGTATAAATTTTTGCATGGTGAACAATCATATCAGCCCGCTCACGAAATTTGCAGGAGATAAGAATTACGGAGATTAATAAATACAGTGGACAATATTTCATAATGTATTATATAAAATTAGAAATACAAAGTACAAATATCAAGTTAATCAACTACCATTTACAAATTGATTATTGATAATTGAACTTTAAATTGCAAATATGTATTCAAAGGAGGAAACGAAAAAACTTCAGCTACAAAGTATTGAATTTTTACAGGATGTAAAAGTAGCAGATTCTGTAATGGCAGAAAACTTAAGAGATGTTTTGCGTTTTCATGAATACAGATATTACGTGCAGCACGATCCTCTTATAAGTGATGGTGAATACGATCAGTTGTATAAATTACTCGAAGCCTATGAAGCTCTGCATCCCGAAACTATAAATGCAACATCTCCTACACAACGCGTTGGAGTAGGTTTGATAAAAGATTTTCCAAAAGTACAGCACCTCGTTCCCATGCTGAGTTTACAGAATTCTTATAATGAAGATGATCTGAAAGACTGGGATAGAAAAGCACGCGAGCTTTCGGGTTTGGAAATGATAGATTATTGTATTGAACCCAAGTTTGACGGCGCCAGTATTTCTGTTATATATGAAGAGGATGCATTACAGAGAGCGGCAACGCGTGGTGATGGCGAAGTTGGTGATGACATTACACCAAACATCCGTCAGATCCGAAGTTTGCCGTTAACTGCAAAATTCAGTACATATGGAATTGAACAGGTGGAAATACGTGGTGAAGTATTGATCAATAAAAAAGTATTTGCAGCGTATAATGAAAGAATGGTGGAAGCAGGAGGAATTCCACTGGCGAATCCTCGAAACGCAGCGGCAGGAAGTTTACGTATAAAAGATACATCCGAAGTTGGTAAAAGGA
>JBKJSZ010000024.1:0-4064 GCA_046593675.1 Ferruginibacter sp. | reverse complement strand
GTAGCCATCGCCAATATCCATGAGGCCTGCATTTTCGTCGCCCGCTTTCACCAGCATTTTCGCACCGTCTCTTGGCAACGTTTTTAATAACTTGATGGAGTTTTTATAACTGCAATGTTCACTCCACATACCACTAAAGGCACAGAGTTCCGTGAAATTGGGTGTACGTCCTAATTTATGTATGATGAGTTCAAATTCTTCTGCGGTAATGCGTAAACTGGCGGCGGTTTCTGCTGTAATTTCCATGATGAGAGTTGAATCGAAGCAAATGTACTAAGACAGAACTAATACCTGAAGCTGAATTTTTTCTTAACTTTCGCCATCAATCGAGGATGTTGTATTACTTGCTTTTTTTTATTTATTTTTTACTGCTGGTATATTTATTAAGAAAGAACTCCATCATTAAAGACAGTGGTTTTTCTGATGTTAATTTATTATTATTATTTATTCTGAAAGTAGGTGCAGGCCTTGCCATTGGCTGGATGTCGGCAACCTATTATGCACAAGGAAATGATTACTGGACATTACATCGTGAAGGACTTTTAGAATATGATTTGCTGATACATCATCCTAAAAAATTTATCAGCGATTTTTTTCAGTCTCCCTATGAAAATAAATATGGTGGTTTTTTTGACGCTGTTGGATCTTATTGGAATGACCTGAAGAATAATATAATAATTAAGATTCTGGCCATGCTGAATATTTTTAGTCGGGGTAATTATTACATCAACAGTTTATTTTTAAACACTTTTAGTTTTATAGGTACAATTGCTCTGGCCAGCATATTTTATAAAATTTCGAAGAAAAAATTTGCTTCAATTGCCGGGTGCTTTTTTATTCCGACCAATTTGTATTTTTCATCCGGCATTCACAAAGATCTTTTCGTTTTTACGATGCTTGGTTTTTTCTTTTATGCATTATATTTTTTGATAGAGAATAGCAGGAATATCAGGTTATGGTTTTTATTATGTATGAGCGTTGTTATTTTGATGATCATGCGTAACACAGTAGTGTTATTATTAATTCCATCGCTGATTTTTTTATTTTTCAGATTATCGTATTTCAGAACTTTAAAATCAATGTTGGTAACATGTTTTATTTGCTTAATCTGTGTTACTGCATTGCATTTTACAGCTGCCGACCCATTACAATTACTGGTACAACGTCAGCAGGATTTTCTTGAATTGCCAGCAGCATACTCACAATTACCTTTAAAAAAATTAACACCGGATCTCCAGAGTTTTATTTCTGTATTTCCCGAAGCATTTAATCATGCTTTTTGGCGACCGTATATCTGGGAATATCCCGGACATTTTCTTCTGTTTACGGGAATTGAATTGTTCTGCATGTTACTATTGATCTTTGGACTTCTCTTTAAAAAGAGATTAAAAAGTATTTCACCTTTTTATATCACTTCATTCATTTTTGCTTTTCTCATTATATTATTAGCTGGATTTATAGTTCCCAATGCAGGAACATTGGTGAGATATCGTAGTGTATATCTTCACTTTTTGCTAACTCCCATACTTATAATGTGGTCTACAATGACAAATAAATCCGTAAAATAATCATATTATAATTTAATATATATACATTTTTTTCTTATCAAAAGTGAGTTTTTAAACCAAATGGTATAAAATATTTTATTTATTTTGAAATAATTATTGTTTTTTTGTTATAAATTTTGAAATAATGAATCATTTACGCTTTACTGCAATTGATAATCTCACAAAAACTTTATCATTTGAAGACCAGCCAACATCAAGGGTAACTGATGTATTTGGGGAGAATGTATTTACGCTTCAGATTGCGAGGCATTATTTAAGTGATGATGCATTTAAAAGTCTTTTAGCCTCAACCAGAGGCGGAAAAAAGATCGATAGGGCAATGGGAAATCAAATCGCTAACGGAATGAGAGCCTGGGCGGAAAGTAAAAATGTAACGCATTTTACGCATTGGTTTCAGCCGCTAACCGGTTTATCTGCTGAAAAACATGATTCATTTTTTACTTTGAAAGGCGATGGTACGCCGATTGAAGAATTTGAAGGTGCCGCGTTAATTCAGCAGGAACCAGATGCTTCTTCCTTTCCAAGCGGAGGATTGCGTGCCACATTTGAAGCACGGGGTTATACGGCCTGGGATCCATCCTCTCCCGCTTTTATTATGGAAACCGGACAAGGAAAAACTTTATGCATTCCAACCATTTTCGTTTCCTATACGGGGGAATCATTAGATACAAAAACACCTTTGCTCAAAGCATTGGTGGCACTGGATAAAGCGGCGGTAGATGTTTGCCAGTATTTTGATAAAAACGTTTCCCGGGTTTCCGCAACATTGGGTTGGGAACAGGAATATTTTGTGATAGATGCAGGTTTGGCAAATGCCCGTCCTGATTTATTATTAACCGGCAGAACAGTGTACGGACATGCTCCGGCAAAAGGACAGCAACTGGATGATCATTACTTTGGCGCAATACCTGAACGTGTGTACGCGTTCATGCGTGATTTTGAAAATGAATCCTATCGTCTAGGTATTCCATTAAGAACAAGACATAATGAAGTGGCTCCTGCGCAGTTTGAGTGCGCTCCTATTTTTGAAGAAACAAACCTGGCGGTTGATCACAACACGTTGTTGATGGATATTATGACAAGAGTTGCCAAACGTCACAACCTGGTAGTATTGCTGCATGAGAAACCTTTTGCAGGAATCAATGGAAGTGGCAAACATAACAACTGGAGCATGAGCACTGATACGGGTGTAAATCTTCTGGCGCCGGGCAAAACGCCTAAGACAAACCTGATGTTCCTTACATTTTTTGTAAATACCATCAAAGCGGTTCATGATTACGCGGATCTTATCCGTGCTTCTATTGCCTCTGCAGGCAACGATCACCGCCTTGGCGCAAATGAAGCTCCTCCTGCTATCATTTCCATTTTTATTGGAAAATATTTATCAGATGTTCTGCATCAGGTAGAAAAAAGAGTGAGTGGAAATTTTGATGAGCAAGATGAAGCTATCCTGAAACTGGATATACATAAAAGCATTCCGGAATTGATGCTGGATAATACTGACAGAAACAGAACCTCTCCCTTTGCCTTTACAGGCAATAAGTTCGAATTCAGAGCAGTGGGTTCTTCTGCAAATTGCGCTGTACCTATGACAACGCTGAACACCATCATGGCAGAAACTTTGAAAAACTTTAAAATTGAAGTAGATGGACTGATAGAAAAAGGTGAAAAGAAAGAGATCGCACTTATGCAGACCATTCAAAAATATATTGTAAACAGTAAAGATGTATTATTTGAAGGTGATGGTTACAGCCAGGAATGGGAAGATGAAGCGAAAAAACGTGGGCTTCCAAATGTAAAAACTACACCGTTATCACTCGATGCTTATTTATCAGATAAGTCAAAAGCTGTTTTTGAAAATAACCATATATATAATCATATTGAGCTGGAAGCAAGGCATGAAATAATGTTGGAAGCTTATGTAAAAAAAGTACAGATAGAAGCACGGGTAATGGGTGACATGGCCACCACGATGATCATTCCTTCTGCGGTAAAATATCAAAATATTCTTTTGGAGAACATAAAAGGATTGCAATCTGCAGGACTACTTCCATCAAGTTATGCTTCACAGATCGCAATCGTTTCAACCATTTCTGAACATATTAATGTGATCAGTGAAAAAGTAAAATCTTTAATAGATGCCCGCAAAAAAGCGAATGAAATCAAGAACACAAGGGAAATGGCCATCGCCTATTGTGATGAAGTAAAAGGAAAACATTTCGATGTGATCAGATACCATGTAGACAAACTGGAATTGATGGTAGATGATGCCAGCTGGATGCTACCAAAATACAGAGAAATTTTATTTATGAGATAATTGAACTTAAAACCCGGATAATAACTATCCGGGTTTTTTAATCTAACTTTTTAAAATATAAATAGATTTTCCTTAACGTAGTCTTTCCTATTTTTAAATATGAAACATATTGTCTTTTTCTTATTATTCATTTTTGTAGTTACAAAAAGTTTTACTCAACAAAACTCTTACGTAAAAAT
>JBKJSZ010000296.1:0-17272 GCA_046593675.1 Ferruginibacter sp. | reverse complement strand
ATGAATGAATCGGCATTGAAAAAATTACAGTCAAAGCAATATTCTTTCCGGGCAAAGATTGAAGGAAATTTTCAGCAAAATAATTTTCCCGCTGACGAATCGCTTGAGTTGAAGATTGGAGCGAAAGTGATGTTTATCAAAAATGATATTGAACGCATAAAGAGATATTACAATGGTAAAACAGGTATTGTAAAAAGAATGAATGAGGATACGGTTTTTGTAGAAATTGATAATGCGGTTGAAATTCCGGTTAAAAAGGAAACCTGGAAAAATATTCGCTACTCAGTAGAAAAAAATACCGGTAAAATAGTGGAAGAAGAGTTAGGATCTTTTATACAATTTCCATTGCGTCTGGCATGGGCTATTACCATTCATAAAAGCCAGGGATTAACTTTCGATCGAATTTTAATTGATGCCGCATCAGCCTTTGCACCCGGACAAATTTATGTGGCATTAAGCCGTTGCAGATCGTTGGACGGAATATATTTAACAAGAAGAATTGAAACAAAATCATTGACTTCAGATCCCGCTATCGTGGCATTTGCTAATGCTCAACAGAGTAATGCACACGCGGAAGCATTGTTACAGGAAGAAGCTTTTCAATTCCAATGTAAATGTTTATTGTCCATATTTAACATGGAGCATATACAACAACATTTGTATAGTTTTTTATCGTGGAGCCGTATGCAGGAAGGTATTGAGAAAACGGGAGCCCCATGGATTGAAAATTTGTTACAGCAGTTTATCAACATTCATAACATCAGTATAAAATTTAATGCTTCTTTATTGCTAATGTTGGGTTTACAAAATATACCCGCTTTGGTTCAGGAAAGAATTAAAGCTGCCGTAAATTATTTTTCACCTTTAATGCAATCTTTGCTCGAAGAAATTAAATCATGTACCATCCATTCAGATAACAGAAAAGTGTCGGCAGATTTTAGTGACAAAGCCAATTTTATTTACAAACAAATACACCTGCATAAGTATCAGTTGGAAATTTGTAAAAATGGATTTTTCTTACCCGAATATCAAAAACAAAAAAAAGAATATATTTTACCGGCGGACGTAGTGAATGTTTTTGAAAATACCGGATCGTTCTCAGGTGAATCCGAATTAAAAAAAGAATTATATCAAATACTCATTGAGAAAAGAAATCATTTGGCAGAAATAAATAATCGCCCGAGATACCTGATCATTAGCACGAACGCTATTCAGGATATGTCGCAATTATTACCCACTACATTAGATCAGCTTAAAAATATTTCCGGTTTCGGAATAATTAAACTGCGGCAATACGGTAACGACTTTTTACATGTAATTAATGAATTTTGTGCCACACACAATATTGCAAGTGATTTTTGTGAAGCTCCGGTAAAACATAAAAGTAAAGAAAAAAAAGATAGATCTAAAAAAGATACCCGTTTACAATCTTTCGAACTTTTTATACAAGGAAAATCTATTGCAGAAATTGCAGAAGAAAGAAAATTGACGACAGGTACCATTGAATCTCATCTTACAGAATTTATAGCTACAGGAAAATTATCTATTACAGATCTTATTGAAGAAAAAAAATTATTCCAGATTCTGGAAACCATGAATCTTTATCCTGAAGAAAAAATAACGGTGATAAAAGAAAAAATACCCGAATGCTCTTTTGCAGAATTGCGTTGGGTTGCCGCGTATAAAAATTTGACTGATTCTATTGTTTAACGTCCAAAATCATCCTGAACACGAACAATATCTTCTTCATCACTCGGCTGATCTAAATCTGTATGGCGCCATATTTCTGCTAAGATTCCCCAGTCTTTAGTGCCGATCAATCTATGCCTTTCTCCTTGTTTTAATTCTATAATATCTCCTTCCTTTAGATATTGCATTTCACCTTCGGAATCTGTTTCACTTGTGATGATAGCTGCAGTTCCTCCAATTAATTTCCATATTTCCGCTCTCCGGTGATGATATTGCCAACTGAGTCTTTTACCTGGAGCAACTATTAAAATTTTAGGACTTAATTTTCCTGAAATACCTAAGGAATCTTTTGTAAGATGGGGGAAAAATGTATGAATGAAATTATCGGTATCGTCTTCATCGATCACAAGAAATCCACCCCACGGTCTTTCACTGTCGAAAGAACGTATTCGCATTGCCGTATTAATGTATTGGGTAACTTTTTTAAAAACTTCCTGCTTTGAAGATTGTTCTTCAAAAAATAATTTCATCTGATCGTTTTTTGCAAAATAATAATTACAATTGAAAAAAATAGTTATCTACCCATAAATACCATAAGTATCTGTACATCACTTGGATTTACTCCGGAGATACGTGAAGCCTGGCCAAGCGTACGTGGTTGAATTTTTCCAAATTTTTGCCGCGCTTCATTACTCAAAGAAACCAGTTTATCATAATTGAAATTTTCAGGAATGGTTAGATTTTCCAACTGGCTCATTTTTTCAACGAGTTCTTTTTCTTTTATAATGTATGTATCATATTTTAATTGAATTTCTGCCTGTTCCAGTGCATCTGTAGAAAATTCTTTTAATAAATCCCGAAGGGACGGAATTTGTTGCATCATATCTGCCAAACCAATTCCCGGACGTAAAATTAATTGTGCAATCTTTTGACGACTCAGCAACGTGGAGGAGTTGACGCTTTGGAGGAAACTATTTATTTCTGAAGGTTCAAATGTTGTTTGCTGTAGTATTGTAATAATTCTGGAAACTTGTTTTCTTTTCACTCTCAGTAAATTCATTCGCTCTTCAGAAGCCAACCCCAGTTTGAAACTTAATTCTGTTAAGCGCAGGTCTGCATTATCCTGTCGCAACAATGTCCGGAATTCTGCTCTGCTGGTAAACATGCGATAGGGTTCATCTGTTCCTTTGTTAATCAAATCATCAATCAGTACCCCAATATAAGCTTCACTTCTTTTTAAAACAACGGGATCCAGTTTCTTAACTTTATGATGAGCGTTAATTCCAGCCATTAATCCCTGGCATGCGGCTTCTTCATAACCGGTAGTACCATTGATCTGGCCTGCGAAAAATAAATTATTTATACGTTTTGTCTCTAAAGTGAATTTCAATTGTGTAGGTGGAAAATAATCATACTCTATCGCATAGCCTGGGCGAAACATTTTACAGTTTTCAAAACCGGGCACCATACGTAAAGCTTTTAACTGTATTTCTTCAGGCAAGGAAGTGGAAAACCCATTAACATAAATTTCCACTGTGTCCCATCCTTCCGGTTCAACAAATAACTGGTGTCTGTCTCTTTCGCTAAACCGATTGATCTTATCTTCTATGCTGGGGCAATATCTGGGACCGGAGCCTTGAATCCTACCTTGATACATGGGGCTAAATTCAAAGCCTGTTTTAAGAATATCATGAACCTGTTGGTTGGTATAAGTGATCCAACAACTTTTCTGTTGTGCAGGTTTGAGAGCCGGATTTTTCAAATAACTAAAGCCAACCAATTCGGTATCACCCTTTTGTTCTTCCATTTTTGAATAATCCAAGCTACGGCCGTCTATCCGTGGTGGAGTGCCTGTTTTTAGTCGGTCAACCTCAAATCCAAGGGTTTGTAATTGTTCGGTTATCCCTGTTGCGGCTTTCTCTGCTACCCGGCCTCCACCGAATTGTTTTTCGCCTATATGAATAACGCCATTTAAAAAAGTTCCATTAGTAAGCACAACCGATTTGGAAAAGATTGAATGTCCTAAACCCGTTACAACTCCCTTAACTTGTTGATTTTCAACTATTAAGTTTGAAACCATGTCCTGATAAAAATCAAGATTGGGCGTTTGTTCCAGCATTTGTCGCCAGGTACCGGCAAATAACATCCGGTCACTTTGTGCACGAGGGCTCCACATAGCAGGACCTTTGGAACGGTTTAGCATTCTGAATTGAATCATGCTTCGATCGGTTACAATTCCGCTGTATCCTCCCATGGCATCTATTTCTCTAACAATCTGACCTTTGGCAATTCCACCCATAGCAGGGTTGCAACTCATTTGAGCTATCGTTTGCATATTCATGGTGATCAGCAAAACCTGACTACCTAAATTAGCTGCTGCCGCAGCAGCTTCACAGCCTGCATGACCCGCACCTACTACTATTACATCATATTCTGGAAACATCGGTTACAAAGTTAAATGATGCAAAAGGAATTGTTGAATAAAGTGAAAAGCATCAGCTGCCGAATTTGGATAAAATTTCTTTTTCGTAAAGCAAATCTTTTAGTGTTTCACCTTTATTGAGTCGCTCAAAATCGGTTTCATCAAAATCCACCATAGTGCTTAAGCCTTTTCCATAAGTTTCAAAAAAAGAAAGTTGAGGTTTATAATTAAGATTTGACTCTACTTCTGTAATCTTTTCCAGCATCAACCTGCATATGAAATATCCGGTTTGCTCCCAGAGAGTTTGAAAATAGGTTTTAGCGGAAAGTATATCTCTTTCAATATTATTTTCGGATGATACAAAGATGTTGGTGAAATTCCAACATAATTTCTGATCATTTTTATCTGCTGAAAAATAAATAACAGGGATGATATGTTCAAATTGCCAACTACTTCCAAAATTTTCCCAGTTAAGTTCATTATTGAACTGTAATTCTATCCACTTTCTAAAGGTTTCGATATCTATTCCAAAAAAAGGAGCATAATTTTTTGATGGCTTTTTGTCGATAATATAACGTCTTAATGCAATCTGCCATTTCTTTTTTTCATTGGAAACTTGATTTTTTTTTAAGAGGTCTTCAGTAGCTGTCCACTTATTTGTCATACACTAAAATAATGTTTCTTGCTGAAACAGTGGTACGTGGAACATATATTTCAACCTGAAACAGTGGGACGTGAAACATTTTTATTAAACCTATTGATAAAATTCTTTTCGGCAAGTCTCATTGTTTTGATGTCGGTAGCTTTTTTATCTTTTAATCCGCATAAATGTAATGCGCCATGAGAAATTACACGAATGATTTCATTTTGAAAGGAAGATTTATAAAATTTAGCATTCTCCTTCACCCTATCTATGCTTATATATATTTCGGAACTTAAAATATGATGGGTTGACAAATCAAATGTGATGATATCTGTATAATAATCATGATTCAAATAGGTACGGTTAATTTCCAATAAATAATCATCGGAACAAAAGATATAGTCTACAGTATCTACAACCGTATGATAACTTTTAAATAAATTAAGCAATTGCTTTTTAAGAACGGCACGATGTAACAGCGTACACTTCACTTCATGAAATCGAAAGTTAATTGTATTCATTCCTGAAATCGAAATTAGAAAACAATTTCATACCGATACCTTTACATAAGAAGAAAAGAAATGCAGAGAAAATTATCAGAAGTTCCATTAGGAAAAAGTGTTGTGATTAAATCATTTAAAAATGATGAGATTTTTTTAAAATTGATGGAAATGGGATGTATTCCTGGTGAAACCATAACAGTGGAAAAGATTGCGCCTTTTAAAGATCCAATTTCTATTGTTGTTGCAGGCTATCGGCTTAGTCTTCGACTTAATGAAGCAGAACACGTAATTGTAGAAGATCTATAATATGGTTGGTTTATACTTTGGGTCATTCAACCCTGTTCATAACGGACATTTAATTATAGCTCAGCATTTATTAAATACCAATCAGGTTGATGAGATCTGGTTTGTTCTCTCTCCTCAAAATCCTTTTAAAAAAAGCGGAAGTTTATTAAATGAACATCATCGTTATTTTTTATTACAGGAAGCCATTGAAGGTGTAAGGAATATGAAGGTGAGTAATGTTGAGTTTAAGTTACCCAGGCCTTCTTATACGGTAAATACCTTAGCCTATCTGCAGGAAAAATATCCAACAACAAAGTTTTCAATAATCATGGGAAGTGATAGTTTTCAAAACCTGGATAAATGGAAAAACGTTGAAGTGATTATTGAACGCTACCCTATTATTATATATAAAAGACCCGGCTTTGAGATTCAAAATACCATACAGGCTAATATTGCTGTAGCGGAAGCTCCATTACTTCAAATTTCTTCTACCCAAATAAGGCAAATGATAAAAAACGGACAATCAATACGTTATATGGTTCCAGATACATTGAGAATAGAAATTGAAAATAAAGGATATTATCGTACATCATGAGAGCAACCAGCCAAAAATCAAACAAGATAATACCAATAAAGGTGCTGGTATTTTGGTGAATTTTAAAATTACAAATGTGATAGGTATTATTAAAATTTTGGCAACACTGATGAATGAAAATGATCGGTCCACATCTTTTAATAAATATAAAGCCGCTGCCCACATAAAACCTACCACCACCGCATTGATACCTTCTAATGCCCTGTAAACGACAACAAATTTTTTAAGATATTGCCATACTGGAAAAAAGAATAAAACCAATAAGGCACTGGGGAGAAATATAGCAATAGATCCTATAACACAGCCGAGAAACTGTCGGTCCTTTCCTTCATTTTTCAAAATAATACCACCTGTAAAGGAGGCAACAGAAAATACGGGTCCCGGAATCGCTCTTACCAAACCATAACCAGTTAAAAGATCATCCCTTTCCACCTTAATGGCATTGGGGTTTTTATTTTGTACATTCAAATCACTTGGCCGTGCTACATATTGATCCAGCATCATTGGCAGTAAAACATCGCCTCCTCCAAAAACAAAACTACCAAAACGATAAAAATTTTCAAAAGTGTTGTACAATTTTCTATCCTGCCATTGTTGTTTCCTCGCCGTTTCACTTAAAATACCCGCGATAATGAATATAATTAAAAATAACCAGATGTTTGTCCAACGTATTTGTCGTGGTTTAATCTTCTCTTTTTCAGGGATTCTTCTATTACTAAAATTTGTAACCATTCCCCCTGCAACTATCATTAAAGGAAAAACCCAGGGTGTTTTGAATAATAAAAATGTGATCACCATAGCCGCCATCATCAATATTTGTGTAGCAAGGTTTTTTACGCTGATCTGAAAAGCATTATAGGAAGCATATATCAAAAATCCTATTGCCATGGGTTGCACCATTTGAAATATGGAATGTGTTTCATTTCTATACTGATGTGAAACAAATAAAAATGACAACGCTCCCATCATAATACAGGCAGGTAAAATCCAGATGATCAGTGTTAATACAGCCAAAGGAACACCTCCTCTTTTGTATCCGATAAGAGTAAGGGTTTGTGTGGAAGATGCTCCAGGTAAAAGCTGGCAAAATGAATTGTATTCAATCAGTTCCTCTTCTGTTATATCCCTTCGTTTATGTACAAAGGTTTTTAGCATCATTCCTAAATGTCCTTGCGGGCCACCGAAAGCTGATACGCTATGAAGCAATACTGCTTTCAAAAACGGTATGTGTCGCAACATGGCCAAATACAAAATATTTAAGCAGATTAATTTTAAAAACCCTTTAAAAACAAGCGTATATTAAAAATTATTATTTGCATGCATATACTCATAACTATTTGTAAATGAATAATTTATACAGATTTTTAATATTTTAAGCTCCATATTACTCTGACATTACAGTAATTCAAATTCCGTTTAATCTTCAAATTGTATTTATATGTTCTGGCAAAAATAACAGTTTTAACCATGCACGAACCAGACTGTTAAAAACAGTGGTTTGATCAATTATAATCCATATCTGGCACTTATTTCCAACATCCTGTCAATGGGTTTTTTAGCAGCTAAACGGATATCTTCCGGCATATTAATTTCGGGTAATTCATATTTCATACACAAATACAATTTTTCAAGTGTATTCAACTTCATATATGGGCAATCGTTACAGGCGCAGGAATTATCCGGAGGTGCAGGAATAAATGTTTTGGTGGGATTTAGTTTTTGCATCTGGTGTAAAATGCCGCTTTCAGTAGCCACAATGAAAGAAGTGGCATTACTTGTTTGGGTATATTTCAATAATCCAGTTGTGCTGCCTATATAATCAGCAAGTTCAAGAACAGGTTGTTCACATTCAGGATGTGCGATAACTTTAGCTTGCGGATGCCGAACTTTTAACTTCACAAGTTTTTCCCGGCTAAAAAGTTCATGAACAATACAGGCACCATTCCATAATAACATATTTCTACCCGTCTGTTTGTTAATATAAGCACCCAGGTTCCTGTCGGGTGCGAATATAAGGGGTTGGTCAGGCGGAAGTGATTCTACGATCTTCTGAGCGTTGCTAGAGGTACAAATGATATCACTTAAAGCTTTCATCCCAGCGCTACAATTTATGTAAGTGATCACTAGGTGATTAGGATGTTTGTCTTTGAATTGTTTAAATAAAGCCGGAGGAGCTGAATCGCTTAATGAACAACCAGCTTTTAAATCGGGAAGAACTACTTTTTTATGTGGATTTAAAATTTTGGCTGTTTCTGCCATGAAGTGTACACCGGCAAAAACAATCATATCTGCATCGGTACTGGCTGCTTTTTGTGAAAGCCCTAAACTGTCCCCAATAAAATCAGCAACATCCTGAATATCGGGTTCCTGGTAGTAATGAGCCAGAACGATAGCATTTTTTTCTTTCTTCAGTTTTTCTATTTCTGCAAATAAATCAAGTGTTGGATCTATCGCTATATCCAAAAAGCCTTTTACTAAAAGTCCAGCCTCAATTTCATTGTTAATATCTGCCATAGTATTATTTAATACTTATTATTTATAAAATCATCTATTACTATTAGGGCTGTGGATATGTGGAAATATCGCTTCCGAAATATTTTGTAAAATTAGAAAGATTCACTTATCCACTTACATTCCCATTTCATTAACATTTGTAAAAAATTATATATCCCTGCATCAATGCGCTTTCCTTCTTTATATATTTTCTTTTTGAACCTACGTTAATAACTTATTGCGGGGATAATCTTTTATCAAATGCTAAAGAATTTACTGTTAGCAGATACCGTATAAGATTACATTTTTCCACAGGCTCATCAATGAATTTTGAATCAGACTCCGCTTTGTAACATTTTACCACGGCTTTAAAAGTTCAAAACATAGTCATATCAACACATTTAACTGCTTTTACCCAAACATCTGTGTATATCATCTGTAACCCTTATTATCACTCATTCTTTGAAAATTTTCCATTTTTTTATGAAATATATAATTAACTACAGGATGTTAAGCAACCAACTGTAACATTCCAACTCAATTTCCCCTATTTTTGCCATCCTAAAAAATACAAAATCAGATGCAGATCATTCAGACTATAAGGGACAAAGGCGCCGCAATTGTAATTGTTGTAATCGCATTGAGCCTGATTGGATTTATATTAATGGATGCCAAGCAAGGTGGCGGAAAATTTTTCGGCTCTGCTTCATTAAAAGCCGGTAAAGTTAACGGGGATGCTATAGAAATCTCTGAATTTAATGATCGTGTTCGCCAGGCGGAAGCACAGGAGGAACAACGTACCCAACAAAAAGTTACTGGAACAAGAATTTACCAGATCCGTGAGCAAACGTGGAATCAGATAGTTGCAGAAAGAATTTTTTTTAAAGAAGCTGGAAAATTAGGAATAGAATTAACAGGAAAAGAACTTACATATTTATTGTACAGTAACGATCCATCCAATCCATTATTACAGGAACAAGGTTTAACCGATCCAACTTCGGGAAAATTAAATGTTGCTGAAGTTCAGAAGGCGCTCGCCAATATAAAAAAAGTAAAAGGTGAACAAAGAGATAATATTAATTCACAATTAATACAACCACTTCGTTTGTCCACAACGGTTGCAAAATATTCTGCTTTTATTTCTGCCAGCGCATATTATCCAACCTGGATGCAGCAAAAAGATGTAAAAGAAAATAAAGAATTTGCCACCATTAGTTATGTCGCTATTCCTTTCTCTGAAATTGTTGATAGCACCATTAAAGTAAGTGATGATGATATTAATGCGTATGTAAAAAAACATAAGGATCTTTTTAAACAAGAAGCCGGACGTTCTATTTCTTATCTCACTTTCAGCCAGTTGCCATCTGCAGATGACAGTGCTAAAGTGCTTAAACAAATGGTAGAATTAAAAAATCAATTTCAAACTGACAGCAATACGAAGGCGTTTGTTGCCAGAAATACTTCCGTTATAGATTTCACAGATGAATTTAAACCAAAATCAAAGTATAATTCTTCTGTAATTGATACCATTGTAAACGCGCCCGCGGGAACAGTTTCAGGCCCTTTTGTAGATGGAAAAAATTACATTATTGCAAAAGTATTGGGAACAAAACTGTTGCCGGATAGTGTGAAGGCAAAACACATTTTAATTTCTTTACAAGGAGGAATTTCAGATGAGGATGCAAAAAAACGTGCTGATAGTATTTTAACGGCTATTAATGGTGGTGCAGATTTCGCAGCCCTTGCCGCAAAATATTCTTCTGATGGTTCAAAAGATAAAGGTGGAGATCTGGGGGTTTTCGGATACGGACAAATGGTACCGGAATTCAATGATTTTACATTTAATAAACCTGTAGGAACCAGAGGTGTGGTTAAAACACAATTCGGATATCATATTATTGAAGTAACCAACCAGGCTAATTTTAATACAGCCTATAAAATTGCCATCGTTGGAAAAGATGTTTTACCAAGTGATCAAACCATCAATTCATCCAGTATAGCTGCCACAAAAGCGGCTGCACAAAAAGATGCGAAATCATTATCTGCTTATGCTGCCAAAAACGGTTTAGGCTTTACTCAGGTTCCTGGAATTGTAAAAGAAAATGATTATGCAGTTGGCGCTTTACAGGATGCCCGCCAGATTGTTCAATGGGCTTTCAAAGCCGATAAAGGTGAGGTAAGTGAACCTTTCACTGTAGGTGATCAGTTTGTGGTAGCGGTAGTTGATAAAATTCAGGAAGAAGGTACTCAGGATGCCGCAACTGCTCGTTCAGGTGCGGAAGTGATTGTTCGTAATGAAAAGAAAACAGAGATCATTATTAAAAAAATAGGAAACACACCTACTTTAGAAGCCGCAGCCGCAGCCTATAATAAAACTATTGCCGTAGCAGGAGCAGATTCTTCTATTACCATTACAAGCCAGATGATTAATGGCGTTGGTTTAGAACCTAAAGTTATTGGTGCTTCATTTAATAAAAACTATCAGCAAAAACCAAGTCCTGCTTTTGGTGGAACCAATGCAGTATACGTGTTGAAAGTAAATTCAATAGCCACAAAACCACTAGACACACCGGAACAAATTGCGCAGGCGGCATCGGCCAAATTGACTACCCTCAGAAGCCAGGCTTCAAACTGGTATGAAGGATTGAGAAAGCTGGCTGATATTAAAGATTCAAGAAGCGAAATTTATTAATGTTAATTTACATACTCACTTAGCCGACCGATTTCTGGTCGGCTTTTTTTGTGCTAAATTTGCCGCATGGAAACATTCGTGAATAAAGTAGCAGAAAGCGGCATTATTACTTTGAACCTGGAAGATTTTTATCCGAAAGAAGAAGTAATCGTTTTTGATATGAAAGAATATTTATTCATGGGATTGATATTGAAAGAAAAAGAGTTCCGCGAGGCATTGAAGCAATTAGATCTGAAACCTTTTGAAGGAAAAATTGCAGCGCTCACCTGTTCTACTGATGCCATCATTCCTGTTTGGGCCTATATGTTGGCTGCCGTTGCATTGGAACCCATAACTAAGAAAATTATTTTCGGCAATGCTGATCAGGCGGTTCAGCAAATTCTGGTAGAAGAGATCAATAAAATAAATACAACGGATTATACAGATCAGCGAATTGTGGTAAAAGGTTGTGGCGAATTACCTATATCCGAAGCAGCTTATGTGGCCATCACACAAAAACTTCGCCCTTTTGTAAGAAGCATTATGTATGGTGAACCTTGCAGCACAGTTCCGGTTTACAAAAAAAAGCTTTAAACTTTTTCACTCTCTCTTCTCATACCCAACCATTTTTTGTCATCACCAGTATATGTAGTTAATGGTGATGCAAGTTTATTCCTAAAAAAATATACAGCACAGATGTGTTAACATTGTAAAAATCAACACACCGGTTGACTAACGGCGTACAGGAAGATATAATCATACGGGGTTGTTTGAAAGGAGACATTAAAGCCCAGGAACTGCTGTATAAAAATTACTATGGCAGCATGGTAAACTTATGCATGCGCTACATGAAAAATGAAGAAGATGCAGTGGATGCATTGAACAATGGTTTTTTGAAAGTGTTCAGAAATCTTCAACGGTACGATCCTGCACAGGCAAGCCTGTATACGTGGATTCGTACCGTTGTTGTTAGGTGTTGTCTGGATATAATTAAAAAGAAAAATAAAATAGAATCGTTTGAAGAATTACATCCCTCTAATGAATCATCTATCCAACCTTCTGTAATAGAAAAATTTAAGGCCTCAGAAGTTTTAGAACTGGTTCGTTTACTTTCTCCTGCCACGCAAACTGTTTTCAATTTATATGTTGTGGAAGGATACAACCACCGGGAAATTGGCGAACTGTTAGGTATAAGTGAAGGAACCAGCAAATGGCATTTAAGTGAAGCAAGAAAAAATTTACAAAAAATGATAAAACAACAAGAGTACAATCATTCATGAATGAAAGGTTACCATATGAGCATTCTTTAAAGGAAAAGTTGCAGGAAATTTCTTTGCCTGAAATGGAACCCTCATGGCAAAAAATGAAAAAACTTTTAAAGGAAGAGGATGATGACAAACTTTTGCCGCCATACCTGATGGGTTGTGCCGGGCTTGGTATTTTGTTATTGGCTTTGATTGCAGGATTTTGGTTTTACAATAATCAAAAAGAAAAAACAAAGGACTCTTCTTTAAAAACGCAAATAAAAAAAACAGATTCAATATTAATAACCGGCAATAAACAGCAACAAATTTCAGATACAGTTGCCATGAATTCAGGGAGCGTGATCCATGATAAAAAATCTGAAAATAAAAAAGCAGAACCTATAACATCAGCTCAAACAAATGATACGTTCAATTCAAATTTGAATGTATCATCCACCACCCATAAAAATTATAAAGATCCATCGAAAATAAATTCAGGGTCAGTAAAAAATAAAAAAGCAATAATTATTTCAGATAATATTTACGTAGAAAACAATTCACCCCGAAAAAAGAAAAGAAAAATACAATCATCATCAAAAACTGCAATGTCCATTTCAGCGGCATTGCCGGCAACGGATAAAAATCATGCTGTTGAAAATAATTTCAACAAAAAAAAATCATCAAAAAGAAAAACTGTTCCTGCAAAAACAAAAATGAATATAACGTTAGATTCATCCAATCTTTCAGCGCAGGATGTAGTTGAAAAAAATATTGACACAACAATTGTAATAAAAATAGATTCATCAACAAATCCTATTGATTCAACTGTTGTGATGATAGATTCTTTACCAAACAACGATACTTCAAAAGTTGCAGCAGAAAAAAAGCAAAAAGAAAAAAAGAAAAACGAATATTATTTTGCAGCAGGGCTTTCGTTACAATACCAGTTTCCTATCAATGGGCAGCAATCAAATAATTACGATGCATTTGGTAGAAAAAATTCTTTGAAAGATTATGTTCCTGCTGCGTATATACGGTTTTACAAAAAGAACACATGGTTTTTTCATACAGGTTTTCGATATGGAGCGCCACAGTCGGTAAAAGAAGTTCCATATAATTCTACTTCTAGTCTTGATTCAAATTCCGGACAAATAGTTACGAACAGATCGAGCTTCACCGTTAGAAAAACTTTTTATCACCAGGTACCATTTTCCTTTAATTATTTTATAACACCGAAATTATCAATTGGTACCGGCATCATGTATAGTTTGTTTAATGGTGCCTTAACAGAAAAAGAAAATACCATTACCGTTACAAGGCAAGGAATAGATTCTGTGATCTCATCCAACAAAGAATTTATAAAAGTTCCGGCATCGGGAGATTCGTTTTTTTCCAGAACACAATTCAACTTTACGGTTCAGGCAGAATTTCATTGGAAGCGATTTGGTATAGGAGCACAATACACAAAAGGATTACAACCATATTTAAAGTTTAAAGAGGCCGGAGTATTGAAACAACTTAAGAACGAATCGTTACAGATTTTTATCAGGTATGAATTATGGCGACAAAAGAAGAGATAAACTTTTAATATTCAATCATCAGTTTTTCTGTCAGCATTTTTTTTCCTTTCTGTTTTAGTTTTACCGCGTACAAACCTTCTGGCAGATCGAGTGGTGTTGATAAAAGTTCCGCAGCATTGGTAAATACCTTTATCAACATTATATTTCCAGATTGATCATACAATTCCAATGTTACATCTTTACCAAGCCAGCTTGTGGGTATTTTAATATTCAAGGAATTTGTAGCCGGGTTAGGATATATTATCAATGAAGCATTATTATTCTCTATATTTTTTTCCTGCATGGATGTTTGGGCAGAAAGATTGGAGATTAAAAAAACAGAAAGGAAGATCAAAATAACCTTCAGGATTTGTATAGGTTTTTTCATATCCGGGGTTTGAGGTTAATGCATATACATCTTTTCAAACGCCGAATAGTAATTATTATTTCACCACATCAAAAATTAAAACCAACCTCTTTTTTTAAATACAACTATCATCGCTATCGGCACCAGTAACATCAACCCCACAGAAAGAAAAAATCCCCATTGATTATGTAACAAGGGAATCCGTTCGAAATTCATTCCAAATATTCCACCTATAACTGTGGCGGGAGCAAGTAAACAGGTAACTATTGCCATCACTTTCATTACTTCATTCAGCTTCAGGTTTACATTACTTAAATATAAATCCTGCAGGTTCATCATCATATCCCTGTAATTTTCAGCCAGATCATTTGCCTGAATGATGTGGTCATACACATCTTTAAAATATTTTTCAGTACGCTCTTCAATCAATTCACTTTCAGTTCTTATAATCCCATTCACTAATTCTCTAACAGGGGAAATACTTCTTTTCAATAAAATCATTTCTTTACGCAGCATATTAATTTTGGCAAGGGTACGGGTATTAGCCTGCCTGATAATATCTTCTTCCAGCGATTCAATTCTATCGCCTAATTTTTCCATAACCAAGTAATAATGATCAACAATAGAATCTATCAGTGAATAATAAAGAAAATCTGCACCGCTTTGACGGAGTTTACTGTTTGGAATATTCAACTTATCTCTTAAATGATTGAACACGTCTTTTGAAGCATCTTCCTGGAAACTGATAATAAAATTTCTACCCAGCACTATGCTGATCTGTTCTGTTTCCACCGAAGAATCTTTTTCGTTGAAATACAACATATTCAGTAAACAAAAAAGAAGCCCGTTGATCTCGTCCATTTTCGGACGTTGGCCATAACTGAGAATATCTTCTGTAATTAATTGATGAATTCCAAAATGCTGACAAATCTGTTCTACTTCCTCTTTTTTCAAACCATCCATGTTGATCCATGAAATAGAGGTTGATTCCAGGTACGGAAAACATTCTTCTACCTTTTTCAGATCGTGGTATTCACAGGATTCTTTATTATACTCGAATAAATAAATTTTAGCATGTTCCGAATCTATACGTACCGGCGCAACAGTAGGATTTACCTGTAACACTTTTTTTGTACGGACCAGGTCAAAAGGATTGATTAAATAATCTAGGTAATTTTTCTTTCGCATGTTGTTATGCTTTTTTAAACACAAAGGGCACCATGAATACACAAAGTAAACAAAGAGCGAGCAACAAAATTCAATGAAAACTTATCTCAGTTTAAATTGCCATTAATAACTTTTTTGATTCCATCTTTTAATAAAATAGAATGAAATTAATTGTTTATACTTTTAAAACACAAATGGCATCATAAAACACATAATGTAAACACAAGCTTGATCATCAAAATTCAATGAAAAGTTATTTTAGGATAAATTGCCATTAATAACTCTTTTAATTCCATCTTTTAGAAGAACAGTATTAAAATTAATGAGTAAACCTAATTTAAAATTTCCTAGCCTCAAATAAGTTAGTGTTTGTGATAAATAAAGTGGATGCAGGGTCTCTACACTTTTAACTTCTATAATAACTCTATTCTCAATCAGTAAATCAAGCCGATACCCACATTCCAGTTTCACATCTTCAAAAATAACAGGCAAAGGCATTTCTTTTTTTACTACCCAACCTTCACTGATAAGTTTATAATATAAACATTCTTTGTAAACATGTTCTAATAATCCCGGTCCTAAGGTTCTGTGTATTTCTATTGCGTAACCAATAGCTTTATGTGCAATTAAGTTTTCCATTCATCTTCTAAGATGAACAAACTGCTGCAGAAGATAAAGAGATAACAAACCGATAAATAAAGTTATTTTCTCCTTTTCCTTTGTGCAACCTCCGTGTATTTTGTGTTAAATCTTTTAAATCAAAATGCCGCACTTTTCGGATATCTCGGAAAAGGAATCACATCCCTGATATTCGTCATACCCGTTACAAACAAGACAAGCCTTTCGAAGCCCAGGCCAAAACCTGCATGCGGGCACGAACCAAATCTTCTGGTATCCAGGTACCAATCCATTTCTTCTGCAGGAATATCCAGTTCTTTCATTCGCGCCATTAATTTATCCAGGCGCTCTTCCCGCTGAGAGCCACCTACAATTTCGCCGATACCCGGTGCCAGAATATCCATTGCCGCCACCGTTTTACCATCCTCATTCTGTCTCATATAAAAAGACTTAATATCTTTTGGATAATTTGTAAGAATCACCGGTTTTTTAAAATGTTTTTCCACGAGGTAACGTTCATGCTCACTTTGCAGGTCAACGCCCCACTCCTCTACCAAATACTGAAACTTTTTCTTTTTATTATGGTTGCTGTTTTTTAAAATGTCTATCGCTTCTGTATAGGTAACTCTTTCAAAATCGTTGTTAACCACAAACTGAAGTTTATCCATCAGGCTCATTTCGCTTCTATCTGTAACAGGCTTTTGTTTTTCCTCTTCTTCCAGGCGTTGTGCTAAAAATTGAAGGTCTTCTTCATTATGCTCCATCGCATACTTAATAATATACCGTATAAATTCTTCGGCCAGGTTCATATTGTCTTCCAGATCAGCGAAAGCAACTTCCGGTTCAATCATCCAGAATTCTGCCAGATGCCTGGTGGTATTACTGTTTTCTGCTCTAAAAGTAGGACCGAATGTGTAGATGTCACTAAAAGCCATGGCCGCCAATTCTCCTTCCAATTGTCCGCTTACGGTAAGGTTGGTGCTTCTGCCAAAAAAATCGTCTTTGAAATTAATTTG
>JBKJSZ010000289.1:0-2616 GCA_046593675.1 Ferruginibacter sp. | reverse complement strand
AATCATTATGAATATGAAGTAGGCCATTTTGATAACGCTATTGAAATACCAAGCGATACTTTTAGAGAACAATTGCCTATGGCAGCAGACATGTTAAGTGCGGATAAAAATAAAAATATCATCATGTATTGTACCGGCGGTATTCGCTGTGAAAAAGCCAGTGCTTATATGTTACATAAAGGATTTATAAATGTGTTTCATTTGGAAGGTGGAATTATTCATTATTCAAATACTGTAAAACAAAAGCAGCTTCCCAATAAATTTAAAGGAAAGAACTTTGTTTTTGATGAGAGATTGGGTGAGCGTATTACTGATGAGGTTATTGCAAGTTGTCATCAATGCGGTCATCCTGCTGACACGCACATCAACTGCCGGAATGAAGGATGTCATTTACTATTTATTCAATGTGATTCCTGCAGGGAAAAATATTCAGGTTGCTGCAGTTCTGCCTGTGCAGAAGTTTTGTTATTGCCGGAAGAACAACAAAAAGAATTACGAAAAGGAATATCAAAAGGTCAAATGATATTTAATAAATCCAGGCAGAGAATAAATGAAACAAAAGCGCAGCATAAAAAAAGCATCCCTTTATAAGGGATGCAAAAATATGGTTACGGATCAAAAATAAATCGTTAACTGATTGATCTGCTGCCTGGTGAACCCGGTGAATTTAAGTTAGAAGCAAAACTACCAGATCTCTCATTTCCTCTTTCATTTCTCATGCCTGCTTCTTCTTTTCCAGATAAATAGTTTTCAGATACTTTATCAACAATATCGCTCACTTGACCTTTTAAATTGTCAACAGTATCACGACCTCTTGTTGCTAAATTGGATCTTGTAACAGAGCCTTTGTCCGGTGCAAGCAGAACACCTGCTATAGCCCCGGCTGCTGCTCCTGCCAGTACACCAAACATCCATTTATTACTTCTGTTGTTCATGATTTTCTTTTATAAGGTTAAAAATATTTTTACACAGAAGATCCTCTGCCAGATACTAAACGTACCAGGAATGCGATCACAGCAAGAACCAACAACGCATGAATAATTCCTCCTGCGTGAAAGCCTAAAAATCCTATTGCCCAAGCGATCACAAGGATCACAGCAATAGTGTACAATAAATTTCCCATGATAATTAAATTTTAAAGTGAATAATTGAATTCGTTTTTTATTATTTCTGATAATTAAGAACTATCAGGAAGTTTCAAAACGTGTGCCAATCGAAAAAATGAATTTTATTATATATGCTACATGCAGATAGCGATGAGTGCATTGCATTCATTATCCAAGGGATAGACTCAATAATTATTTAACAAAAAATCAAGTGTTGGATTGAAGTATTGTTGAAACAGCTTGGGTAAGTTTTACTTGTAAAGTATCTGGAGATAAATCTTGGGGTATAAAAATTTCCCCGGTTAGTTTTTCATATAATTGAATATATCTTTTACTGGTTTCGGCAATCCATGCCGTGGTAATCGTTGGAAGAATATCATTCTCTCTTCCCATAAAATTATTTTCTATGAGCCATTCCCGTACAAATTCTTTACTAAGCTGTGGTTGTTTCTTTCCGGCAAGTTGCCTTTCCTCGAATCCGTCTGCATAAAAATATCTTGATGAATCAGGCGTATGAATTTCATCCATTAAACAAACTTCTCCATTCAACATACCAAATTCATATTTAGTATCCACTAAAATCAAACCTTGTTTTTTGGCAATGGACTTACCTTTTGCGAATAATTTCAATGCATATGTGCAGATGATTTCCCATTCTACGGAGGTACATAACCGTTGTGCTAAAATATTTTCTGGAGAAATATCTTCATCATGCCCTTCGTCCGCTTTAGTAGAAGGCGTAATGATGGGCGTTGGCAGAAAATCATTTTCTTTTAATCCATCAGGCAATACTGCCCCACATAAAACACGGCAGCCAGATGCATACATTCTCCATGCATGTCCCGCCAGGTTTCCTCTCACCACTACTTCCATTTTAAATGGTTTGCAGGCATAACCGATGCTTGTATTGGGTGCCGGAGATATTATAAACCAGTTAGGACAAATATCTTTACACGCATCCAGCATAAATGCAGCGATCTGGTTCAGCACTTGTCCTTTGTAAGGGATAAGATGTGGCAAAATAACATCAAAAGCAGAAATGCGATCACTCGCCATCATCAGAATCCATTGATTTTTTATAAAGTACACATCTCTTACTTTTCCTCTGTAAAAACCAGTTTGCTGTGGAAAATGGAATTGCATAATGCTAAAGTACCCAAATGCCTTTGCCGGGTGAATGAAAAACTGCAGAAGATTTCAACATAGGGTGATAAATAAATACAAATACAATATAAGATATACGTATTTTGCTTAATTAAAAACCAAAATAACCCAGTTATGAGAAAAATTACAAGCTTATTGGTGGTTTGTTTGTTAGCCTTAGCTGTTAACGCACAGAACCTGACCATTAGCGGTAATGTCAGAAACAGTATCACAAAAGAAAATTCTTCCGCTGTTTCGGTAACCGTGAAAGGAACAACCGTTGGTACTTTTACAGATGATAAAGGGAACTTCAGAATTCAGGCAAAAAACCTTCCTATTACACTTGTTTTTACGTCTGTTGGATATG
>JBKJSZ010000271.1:0-5833 GCA_046593675.1 Ferruginibacter sp. | reverse complement strand
CATCTTTAGTTTGCGCGTTGCTGTCTGTATTTGTTGTTTTGTCTGTAGAAGTTTTGTCATTGCAAGCTGATAGAAATAAAATAGTGCAGATGGCAAAAACAGTGGTTGAAATTTTTAATACCTGGTTCATTATTTTTTTTGTTTTATTATAGATTTAAATATGATTGTTTCTTTATGATTTTTATTTACTTTTTATGGTTCATGTGTAGATATGATGTGCTTGTGATTATAATTTATGTAAATAATTCTTTGATGACAGATAAATAATTATTGATTGAGGAAAATTGTTTTCATTTGATAAACGCCTTTGGTAACTACTCTTTCATCTTCTTCCACGCCCTTAGAAATGTTGGTGTATTTTCCATTGGAGGCACCTTTACTGATGTAGCTAATACTGAATTGTTCTGCTTTATCTTTTACAAATAATACAGGTTTTCCATTTACTTCTGCAATAGCCTCATTGGGTACAATTATTTGTGTTGAAATATTTTTTGAAGATAAATTCAGGTTGATGCTTTCACCAATTTTAAATTGCCCTTTAGGATTTACAATTTCGAAAATTATTTTTTGCGATTGATTGGCAGCATTCACTTCCTGTGCGGCGGACACTAATGTTAGTTGATAAAGAGTTGTATCGTTTTTATTATTGGAAGATGTTGTAATACCAGCCAGTTCCTTTAATTGGTTAGCATCTGTTGTAAAAGACTGCGCTTCTACATAAACTTTATTCAGGTTGGTAACTTCCAGCAAAGTTTCACCAACGTTAATAAAAGAGCCAACAGAATAATTGTAGTTGCCTACTATTCCTGATATAGGTGAAACCAAGTTAAAGAATTTTGCACCTTCCACTTTTTGCAAGGGTATACTCTGATATAAAGCTCTGTTTTTCTCCGCCTGTTCTAATCTTGCTTTGGCTTCCGTAATATCTTTTTTAGCGGCAATGTCTGCTATCTTCATCAACCTGTCGTATTGTATTTTTGCTGCCGTGTATTGTGCTTCTGCTTCATTACGTTTTGCTTTCCAGTCGCTGTTTTGTGCAATGATGCTTGATTGCGTTCCAGCATCAATGGTTTGTTCTACCACTGCAATTGTTTGTCCTGCACCAACCATTTGTCCGGGTGTTGCCTTTAGAGAAATTATTTTACCTGTTTGTGGCGATTGTATTACAGCCCTTCCTTGTGGCGACGCTACCACAGTGGCCAACACCTGTGATGACTGATTAAAATCTCCCGATTTAATTTTTTCAGTAAGGATTCCGAATAAAAATTGAGATTCTTTTTCAACCATAAATGTTGCGGATAATGCACCACCTTTTGTTGCTCCGCCACCATGGTCTTCCCCATCATGTGCTTCAATTTTATTGAAAGTGGCAGTAGGAAATAAGCAACATAAAATAATAATAGTTGCTGCCAACTTGCGATTTGTTTTTTTCATTATAAAAAACATCAACAGCATACCTGTCAGTAAACTTATCAGTACATAAAATATGGAACTTTGATACCAGTGCTTTGTAGCCGATGTTTCCTCGTGAACAACATCCAGTTTTTTTCCAACTTCAATACCTTTTACCAAAATTAAATCAGGCCCTAAAGCGGAGTTTATATTTACTGTAAGGTTGTAGGCTTTCTTTGCAGGGAAAATCCCTCTTATTTCGTAAACTCCTTTATCCACTTGTTTTACTGTTATTTTTATATCGGGATTATCTCCAACAGTAATTTGTATGGCAGCACTGTCAATGGCAGCATTGGTATTAAAATCGCTGGCATATAATTTAAGAACCGCTTCCTTCCCTACTGATATAGGTTGGTATTTAATCAGCAATTCATATATACCCGAACCTGATTCATTGCTGAAATATGCGGCGGGTTTTATATTGGCTTTTTTTGCGTCGCCGTGGTCTTCACCACCATGTGCAAACACCATACTGGGTACCAGTAATAAAATTAAAATTGTGCGTATCATAATGTTCCAGTTAAATATTTTATAGACAGTATGTTTTGATTATAAATCCTGATGGCTTCCAGGTATTTTAATTGTATGGAATAGGCATCATTAATATTTCGCAGGTAGTTGATATAATCATTTTCGCCACCTTCAAAAAAACGTTTGGCCGTACTAATAATTTCATTGGCTTTTTTAATTCCTGTTGTATGGTAATATTTTAATGACTGCTCATTTATTGCCAAATTATTTTTTGCCTGTATAATCTGTACCGAAATTTGTTGTTGCAAACCATTTGTTTTTTGCTTGTTAATTTCCAGTTCAGTTTTGGCAGCCGATATATTTCCTCTGTATTGCCAAAACCACAACGGTACAGTAATGCCGAAACGGAACCGATTACCAATAGGTGTACTCCTTTCTCCCTGATTAAAATAACCAAAGGCTAAACCCGGCAATGCCTTATTTTTTTGGAGTTCTATATTTTTCTGACTTACAATTTGCGTTTGTTTATATAACTGAAAAGAGGGATTGGAAATTAAAGAATCACTGTCTTGAGTTAAGGTTATATCTAATATTTGATTGGTTAACGGAACAGCGTTGAATGGTTCTTTCAACCCAGTTAAAAACTGCAACTGGCTTTGCAGGTTTCTAAAATTTATTTGTGATTGCAAATATTGATTGTGTATTTCGCCATATTGTGTTTCTGTAAATACTTTTTGCAGGTAATCAATTTGTCCGGCATCAAATTGGCGGCCAGCAGAAGTAGCGATACCCTCATACACAATATCCTGTAAGTACAATTGTTTTTGCAATGTATCTGCAAATTGAAGTAATAAATACAAATGTTTTACCTGGTATTTTATTTCCATTTCTGCTACCAGTTTTTCTTTTTCAGCCAAAGCCACACGCTGCTTCTGCAGTTGGTTTTGCTTACCATATACGGTGGGAAATTCAATTGATTGTGTAATACTTGCTGTATAAAAATTGCCTGTAGGACTTTCTATAAAAACCTCAGGATTAGGAAGATTGAAACTGCTTTTTAGTAACTGTTTTTGCTGCTTAATAACTAAATCAGCTGCTTTAATATTGTTACTGTTTTTTATAACCATGCTTACAACATCTACTTCTGAAATTTGCTTTTGACAAAAAGCAGCAATCGAAAAAAACAGGCTTACAAAAAATAATGCATTACGTATGAACATAAAAAATTGATTACAATAACTGAATAATACAATTTGCCATAGGACAAAATGCAAATAGTTCAATGGGCAAAGCCATCAAACACAGTCACAATAATCAAACCTGAAACTTCTGTATGTAAAGGAGTATGTCGGGAGGTGGAGGGTAAAAAAATCGTTTGATATTTTTTTGAGGAAAAGCCCTGTTCTTTTTAAATAAATCTATTCCGGGATAAGTTCGCACGATAGCCAGTATCGCAGGCGCATCTATTATTTTTTTAGCAATAATATTTTTTTCTGCAGTTTGGAACTTAATTACTTTATCGTTACAGCAGTCGTCTTTTTCACTGGATTTCTTTTCATCATGCTTGTGCTGATTAGCTTTAGGATGATGCTCGTGCTTATGACCATTCGCATGAACATGAATGGTTTTTTTTATTTTTTGATCTTTGTTATGATGATTACTATTAAAGCCCAAATCCATACCCATAGCACAACCAAAACCTATAATGGTATTCATAGCGAATACAATTAAAAGCAGCGCAGATTTAAGTTGTATGGATAAATTCCTATTCATTAATCTATATAAAAGTAAGTCATTAGTTGAAAAGAACAATTACTTCCTTGCAAAGGTAGAGCAGGGTTAACTTAAAAAAGTTACAGAATTATGGGAAATATTTTCAAAATTATGGAGTTAACGAAATATTGACGATATATTAAAAATCGTTTTTAGCCAAAAGAAAACCTGCATGAAATGAAGACTGTAACAGCGTAAATTCAACCGAAAAAAAATATATTTCTAACGATAAAGAAATAAAGTAGCATCGCAGATATGAACTGCATTACCAGGACAATAAAAAAGGACAAACCAGTAATTGAACCGATTTGTCCTCATTTGTCGGGATGGCTGGACAAATTTCGAACTTTTTTTTAACGGATTTAATCAGAATTATAGCAGTTGGTATCATTTGAGTGCTTACTGTATGTAAGAAAAAGCACTTCGAAAAATAAATAATTTATTTTAAAATATTTTAGTTTTTATTAAATGACAAGGATTTTTGCGCAATCTTATAATCTAAATATAAATCACCTTATAAAGTTGTTATCCTAAATATGTGTCATTCAATAAATGAAATAGTATAAAAGGGAGCAATTAAATGAAATCTTAAATACAGAAACTTGCTTAAATATCTTCCAGCATTGAAAGCTTTTTGTTCTTCAGTGTTTTAAAATAGGAAGGAGTTAATCCTGTTATTTTTTTAAACTGGCTGGAGAGATGTGCCACGCCACTATAGTGAAGATTCTCTGCTATTTGAGTAAGATTAAGTTCATTATAAATAATTAATTCCTTTACTTTTTCTATTTTATGCGTAATTATAAAATGCTCAATTGTAATACCCTGCGTTTCCGAAAACATGTTTGCCAGGTAGGTATAATCATGGCTTAATTTTTTACTTATATAATTTGAGAAATTTGTTTTAGGAAGTTCTTCTGTATAGTGGATCATTTCTATAATTACACATTTAATCCTTTCAATTAGAATTGCTTTTTTATCATCCATCAATTCAAGCTTCGACTTGAGCAGAATAGCTTTTAATTGCTCCCGCTGTTTAAGAGTGATGGGTTCTAATACATTTACTTCCCCTAGGTTTATGGTTACGTAATGCAGGCCCAGTTTTTTAAACGCTTCTTTCACAACCATTTTGCAACGAATGCTCACCATGTATTTTATGTAGAGTTTCACTATGTGCCATTGTGAGGCAGTTATTTGTAAAAGAAGGGTGCAAATAGTAATCCAAATAATAATATATAAGCTAAAATGATTATTATCAATTAAATACAACACTAAAATAATTAATGGGATATGGCTTATTCTTCATATCCACTTTTAATTAAGGTGGAAATCATTATATACTTCCTTTCGGCACTGAAAGAATGTTTAGCATGGGCGGGGATAATTATGCCCATTCCCAGCGTAAATTTATATATTTTTTTATCAATAAAAAGTTCAGCAGCACCGTAAATTATTTGTGTATATAATTATCAAAAGGGGCAGGTTTTTCAGCTAATTCCTCACTGGCAGCAAAAGAAGAAACTACACACTACCTGTCATTTTTTTATAATGGTTCTGCTTAATACTGAATGGGGAATATAGTCTATGATTTGTACAATAATATGCGTCCAATTTCTTGCTTCATTTATTGTTTATGTTTTAATACACTAATTTTTTTTCTTTTCAAGTAATTGCGATAAAACGAGATTATTTCAAACTAGAGAAACTTATAATTTAATTTCAATAAAGTAAAATGTAGTTGTAAAAAACCAACCATTAAACTAGCCGTGCTTTTTTGAAGGAATAATAAAAAGCGGAATAGTTGTATTATGAAACACATGTTCTGTAACGCTTCCCATTAATATATTCTCAAGCCATCTTTTGCTATGCGAACCCATCACAATAATATCGCTATTCAATTCCTTAGCTGTTTCTAAAATTAATTCTGATGCACTTCCTTCTTTCACCAATATTTTAATAGTTTTATCACCTAGGTGAAGCTTTGTTTTCTCAAGAAAATGAAGCGACATGTTTTTTAGTTCATTTATCAAATGAGGGGCTAACAAATTTAGATTGGCAAAACCACCAAATCCCATAATCGGATCATAAGCTGAGGAAGCATAATAGGAGGGGTTTCCAATTACATGAAGTAATGTTATTT
>JBKJSZ010000322.1:0-2689 GCA_046593675.1 Ferruginibacter sp. | reverse complement strand
CGGCTGTTTTGTAAACGGTCTTTAATAGCTTCATTACTACCCGATGGATTTAATGCGAGGTAAAGAATTTTCTTAAAAAATTTTGCTTTAGGATCTCTTCCTACAGCAAAAAAATCTACTTGTTCAATAGTTATACCTGCTTCCTGTAAACAAAATTGTATAGCCAGTTTTGGAAAACCGGCCCAATGTTTAA
Source organism: Ferruginibacter sp. (assembly GCA_046593675.1). Lineage (GTDB taxonomy): Bacteria > Bacteroidota > Bacteroidia > Chitinophagales > Chitinophagaceae > Ferruginibacter. The sequence goes on along the minus strand of JBKJSZ010000322.1, from coordinate 2,496 downwards.
TCCTTGTAAATCTTTCTTCCTCTATAGCTGCAATCATTTTGCCATCCACAAATATTGCAGCAGAAGCATCGGCATGATAGGTGTTTATTCCTAAAATCGTCATTTTAAATTATTCAGTTTTATTATTTGACAATGAAGATGCATCTGACTTTTTATCAAACAAAAAAATCATATATAACATGACAGAATATGCTACAATTCCAAACCATGTATGATGATCCCATCCAAATGGAAAATTCCAGTTTTTATTGGTTGCTATCAGCAATAAGGAAAGTCTTAAAACATTGATCAGCCAAAAAAGTATAATTCCTAATAACCACCATAAAAATTTTTTCTTAAAAGTTCCGTGCAAGGCCACTATAAAAGCAGTCCAGAAACTCATAATTCCATATCCTACACATTGATATACAATTACAATTCCCCGTCCGTTTACCTGGCGGATATTGTATTTATTATTAAAGTATGTTTCAGTACCCAGGAGATTCAGTAAAATTTTTGTACCTCCCAATAAAGAACTCCTGATCCAATCCACATAATTTAAATATTTCGCAACAAATTCATTATACATTCCACCCGGTGCGGATAATCCTATTACGGCAATGGTTACATAATAGCAAAACAAAAATGTCACAAAGAATTTTGCTATAAAAATGAGGAATGATTTATTTTTTAAAATATTCAATTCAGAATAATTTTTTATAATCGTTTATTTCAAAACCTTCCAGAAAATATTCATTGGCAATATGATGTGCTCCATCACAAAATGGTATGAATTGTTCTTTATCCATGGAAACAACTTTAGAAAGAATATTGATGATGTGTTCCATGTTGTCTATATCTGCATTCCATCCGGCCTTTTTATTTTCCAGATTTTCCCAGGGTGTAAAATAACTCGTGATTATTGGTCTTCCTGCACTTAAACTTTCATATAAAGCATGTCCGAAATTTTCTGCCTTAGTTAAAAAATAACCGGCATCATAATTTGTAAAAGTGGACTGTACCAGTTCAGGGATTACTGCTCCTTTGTACACAATTTTCCCTTTACTTTTTTTGATGGATAATTCACATTTTTCCCAATAGCTTACATCTTTTACCGGTCCGTAAATATCCAGTGTAACATTAAGCCCTGAATGATTAATGGCTTCAATGGCTTGTAACAGATTTTTCTTGGCCGTAATTAAAGAAATATACACAAGACGTAATTGCCCTGGTTGTTTATCCGGGTAAATTACTTTTTCAACCGGGCGCTTTGGAATATTTCCCGCAACTACAACCTTTACATTATCGCCAAATAATTTTTTTGCATCATCCCTTTCAACCTCTGTTGTTGCATGCCACCACACTTTATTTACCATACCAGACAGACGAAGGATTGTTAAATAAATTTTCTTTTTTAAATATTTACCAGAGAGTGCGCCTTCCTGAATCATTCCTCTCGGGCAGATTACTATTTTGGCATTTTTGATAATTAATAAAGGAAGTATTACATAATTGTAAGTAAACATTCCATTAATATATACTACGGAAGGATTAATATCATGCACTACTTTTTTTATAGTAGTTTTTATATTTTCAGAATTTCCTACATACCAAACTTTTGTGGGAAATGTAGCTTCAGGTAATAATACATCCACCCAATTTCCGCTGGTGATATTTTCCATCGGAAGTTTTTCATTGAGGTCGTGTGCACTTGATATCACATAAATATCATAAATGTGATTGAGGTGAGAAATAAGGTTAACCAATGATTGTATTGGCCCACCGGCTTTATATGCCGGATAGAAGTAATCGTTAAATATGAGCAGCTTTAGCTTTCCTGGGTTACTCATGAACTAAACTTTGTAGTTGACAAATGATACGGTGATAACTGTAATTATCAATTTTATTAAGAGAAGCCTGTGCTATATTATTTTTCTCTGATGCTGTTAAGTTAAGATATTTATGAAGTAAATTTTTCAATTCGCTGATATTTCCTGTTTCATACACATTTCCATTTATATTTTTATCTATCAGATCATAGGCGCATCCGCATGTATCAGACACAATTACAGGCAATCCGAAATTCATGGCTTCATTTACAGAAAGTCCCCACGTTTCTCCTATTCCGGAACACATCACAAATATATCTGCAGCACGATAATATAGAGGGATTTCATTTTGGTTTACAAAACCGGTGAGCATCACTTTATCTGAAAGACCATTTGATAAAATATATTCTTCCATTTCATTTCTTAATTCTCCTTCACCTACAAAAACTAATAAACAATTTTGGATGTCAATTTCCTTGAACGCTTTCAATAAATCCATAGGTCTTTTCTTAGAAATATATTTGCCGGAATATAAAATGATTTTCTGGTGGTTGGGTAAATGTAAGTGGCTTCTTGCTTCTGTAACGGAAACTGATTGATAAACGGATTGAAAACGTTTATTATCTACGGAATAAGGAAGAAAAACCAAATCTTTATCTTTTACAAAAAGTGATCTGTAAAATAATTT
>JBKJSZ010000031.1:0-7639 GCA_046593675.1 Ferruginibacter sp. | reverse complement strand
TAATAACTGGGGCTTCGTTATCTACTATCGTAACCAACTGCGTACAATGGCTTACGTTTCCTCGGATATCCATAAAGTTCCAGGTAACAGTAGTTTGTCCAACGGGGTAAATATTTCCTGTGGGAATGTTGTTTGTGGTTATTATAGCGCCACCGCAATATTCTGTAACAACAGGAGGTCCCAATTCCGTCAGGTTCACAACAGCATCACATCTGCCCGGAGTAACGTTACGTGTTAATGTATTAGCACAAATATCAACATGAGGTCCGGAGAGATCAACTTTATTCACAGTAATATTACAAGGAACCGACTCATTACCTGCGGCATCTGTTACAGTGAATTGTACGGGCAATGGACCTTCGCCAGAAATGATTGTACCTGGAAGAGGGACCTGCAGTATAATCAGGTTGGCGGTTGGTGTGCAATTATCTGAAACTACGGCAAAGCTCCGCAAATCAGGCATGAGTCCTGTGCAACCGGGTAAAGATCCAATATCTACAGATTGCGTGGCAGGACAAATTAAAGTTGGAACTTCTTTGTCACTTACAGTAATTACGAAGCTGCAGGTTAATGTAGGTTGTTGGGCAACCGTATAGGTTACATTGGTATTTCCTGTTGGAAATTGTTTTCCTAAAACTGATCCGGTACCAGTTTCAACAACAACATTATTCCTCGAGATGGAATAATTGATGGTTGCTATTGCATCATCAGGACAAAGAAGCGGATTAATTATAGGATCTGTTATTGTTGCATAACATTGTCCGGCATCGGTACTGGTGGTTAATACACCACCCGGAGGGCAAGATAGAGTTGTTATACCACCTGTTAGGTTATAAGCTGCTACAAGTCCTGAATATTTGCTTTGCTGAACAAAAGAATTATATTGTTGATTCTGGCCTGCCACATATAACTTTCCATTTCCTAACGCACTTGCAAGAATATATTCAAACCCGCCTAAGTTAGAAAGGACCTTTCCACGGTTACCGAAACAACTACTCAAGTTGCCATCAGCATTATATTTTGCGATCGCCACATCTTTTTCTGTTGACTCATCGAAAACTATATTTGATTGTACTTTAGAAAAACCAACTACAAAAAACTTTCCATCTGCTTGTATATTCATTGAAAACGTTTGATCATCGGCACCAAAATCCGTCACTACTTTACTGTTATTGCCGAAATTAAGGTCCTTTGAACCATTTGAATTATATCGGGCAATGCCGAAGTCGTATGAAAGATTCTCTGTATTTATTATGGATCCGCTAACTAAAATTTTCCCGTCTGGTTGAATAACAACATTATTTGCAAAATCATAACTTCCGAAAAAGTCAGTGGTTTGTCTGCCATTATCACCAAAGGTATTATCCAACGTTCCATTGGTATTATAGCGTGCAATATTGAAATCTAAATAGCCGGGGTTTGCAGAAGTTGTACCGGCAGCCAGAATTTTTCCATCACTTTGAATGGCAAGACTGGAAATCTGGTCTTGATACGCCCAATCAGAAATTGCAAAACCATCTCCATCAAAACTTACATCAAGTGTTCCATCTGGAAGCAAACGTAAAAGAGCAAAGTCAAAATTGATATTGTTTGTATTTCCTCCCACCAGAATTTTGCCATCAGGTTGTAAAGCAATGGCATCTGCAACATCAAAAATTCCCGGTACATCAATGGAAATTTTACCATCAACATCGAAAGTATTATCAGGCGTTCCATCTGAGTTATAGCGTGCAACAGCGAACCGGGTTTCATTGGAACCATAAAAGGAGCCTCCAACAAGGATCTTTCCATCTGGTTGTATAAGAACAGTCTTGCCATAATCACTAGATGAAGGAGAAAGATTATTGCCGCCAAAATCGGTTTTAGTAAAGCCATTTGTTCCGAAGTTGGCATCTGGCGTTCCGTCCATATTGTATCTGCCTAAGAGAAAATCATAATCAATGCCATTCCAAACATAACCGGCAAGAACTGGTTTACCATCCGTTTGTACCGCCGCATTTAAGAAAATTGCTAATCCGTTATCTTCATACCAGCTTACAAAGCGATTTTCAAATTGCCCTGATGCACTATAATATGCCATAGCGATATCTGATACAAAAGCCTGGCTTTCTTTACCTGCACTACCCACGGCTACAATGCGGCCGTCGGGCTGTATCAATAACGAACGAATTACACTACCGGTGTAACCCAGATTTACAAAAGAGGTGATTTCACTTCCTTGAACACCGAAGGTTCCATCGAGGTCTCCTGATGTTGTAAATCTTGCAAGGGAAAATATAACATTTGTATTGTTGGAATAGCCTCCTAAAACAATTTTCCCATCTGTTTGGATCGCCACGTCATAAGCAAAATCACTCCCACCTATATTCGTAGTGTTTTCCCCATCTGAGTGAAAGCTGGCATCAACTGATCCGGTTCCGAGAAATCTTGCAACTAGGAAATCGTAATTAACTCCGTTGTAGATGAATCCTCCAACAACCCATTTTCCATCTGTTTGAATAGAAAGTGCCGTGGCAGCGCCTCCAAGATCATGTTCAACGTAACCATCTGTACTGAAGGAAACATCCAGAATACCATTTGAGGTGTATTGTGCGAGTAATAACAAATTACCTCCGGAGGGATCTGCAATGAGTGCAATTTTGCCATCCGGTAATAATTCCATATCAATCATCACCGAACCTTCAAAGGCAACGGTTACATAACGTCCACCAAATCCGAAAGTGCCGTCTAATGTACCATTCGCATTGAATCTTGCAAGAGCTATATATTGGTTATTGTTTACCTCAGTAGTACCACCAACAACAATTTTGCCATCAGGTTGAACGAGAACAGTGGTAAGTTCATCATCAAAACCAAAATCCAGACTCACTTTTCCGCCAGTTCCAAACGTTTCATCGAGTGTACCGTCAGTTTTGAGCCGGGATAAATAAAAATCAAATTCAATAGCTCCAAAATCAGATCCTGCCAAAACAACTTTACCATCTGGCTGAAGCGCAGCACTGTAACCGAGAAATCCAATGTCGCCTCCAGGTTGTGAAAAACCTCCGTCGCCATATGTATCGTCTAGTGAACCATCTGAATTATATCGGGCAACCATTACATTGTAAAAGTTCGATTCAAATGCTACTAGTTTTTTACCATCATTCTGTAACATCACTTTACCAGCGTATTCTGCCACGCGGTTTCCCGCACTTAGATCCTGTATATCATATCCATCAACGGAGAAGCCGGTATGTAAAGTACCCGATTGTGCATAGCTTATTATTGCTGTCAATAAAATGAAGCTGAGTATATATATCTGTTTCATTGTTTTCATTTAAGGGTTAATTGATGTCTACTTTAAGTCGCGTTGCAATTGCTACAGGTAACCGTTCCCTGAGTTTTAGCATTGTATATTCTTTTTTTGAAGGAGATAATGCGCCAGGTAGATCAATAATATTTTTTACAATCCATTCGGCAGTTCTAAATACATCTTCTTTTTTTCTTAAACCTGCAATAGATCCCGTATAAGGATTACGAAACTGTTTTACATAACGATCGGTTCCCTTATAAATAACATAACCATAGGTAGCATCGGGATTGCGTAAAACTTTGATGGTGTAACCATTTACCAAATGTTTTTTTTCATTTGATGTAGGAGTAGCTGCTTTTTGTGCGATAGATTGTACGGATAGCACAATCAAGACAAGTAATAAATTACCTTTCATGATGATAGATTTATAAATGAATAAAAAGGACGAATAGATTTAAATAACTATTCCTATGATCAGAGGTAAATAGACCGAATGCAGGATGTTTTTCAGAAAGATGTAATCAAAGAATATTTAATGATTTTTTTTTCCGGCTTGAAAATGCAAGTAGGAAGACGATTTTAAAGGTAATGAATTCGATCATTCAAAAAATAAAAATTATTTATTGCATTGCCCTTTTACTTTTCATTTAAAAAGTAATGTAAGCATTAAATTATGGTAACAAATTCCGCGAGGTAAATACTGCAGAGACAATATTTGATGTAAACATATTTGTTCGCTGTGTTTACGATTGTCATAGGGTAAATCGAGTTCAGTAAATGCTGATTGCTTTTAGTTTATTGCAGTCTCATCAGTTAGGTTGTAAAAAATATATTTTTTCAATCGTTAATAAAATTAACGTTCTGGCATGGTTATTGCAAATTCGCGGCGTGCCTGAAATGCATCCGTCCTTCTGATATTTTTTACAACAACTATCATAATTTTTTTAAAATCCAACAATGGCTTCAAACTTTAAGTTTGTCAGAAGACTTTTTTTATTTCTCTTTATTATTTTAATTACAATAAATCTTCCTGCACAGGTTCAAGTTGCAAGGTATGTAACAACCAATCCGAGATCAAATGCTTTTTATGAGTATTTGCCACAAGGGTATGATCCTAATGGAACTGTAAATTATCCTTTACTTGTATTTATACACGGGGTTGGAGAATTAGGTGCAGGCACTGTAGAAACATTGCCAACTATTTTAAGAAATGGTCCGCCACGTCAGATCAGCCAGGGAATTTTTCCTGTTTCATTTACGGTAAACGGTGTTACTAATAAATTTATAGTGATCTCTCCACAATTTACAGAATGGCCTGGTGCAACAGATATCAATACATTATTAAACTACCTGATTGCAAATTATAAAGTAGATCAGAAAAGGGTTTATTTAACTGGCCTAAGTATGGGCGGCGGGGTTGTTTGGGATTATGTAAACAGCAGTGCCACCTTTGCAAACAGAATTGCGGCTATTGTTCCTATTGCCGGTGCGTCATGGCCTAATCAAAATGGCGCAAATATTATTGCAGCCTCTAATCTTCCGGTATGGGCCACCCATAATGATGGCGATCCCACGGTAACTGTAAATAATACCATTAATTTTGTTAACTACGTAAATGCTGCACCCGTTCCTCCGACTCCTTTAGCTAGAAAAACTATTTTTTCAGCTCCCTATCATGATGCTTGGTCTAAAACGTATGATTTTAATTACAAGGAAAATAACCTGAATGTATATGAATGGATGTTGAGCTTTAACAGGAATACAGTTCCTAATATTGTTCCTATTGTAACTGCAGGAAATGCACAGACGCTCCCTTATCCAGTAAATACAACCTCCATATCAGGCACTGCTACTGATCTTGACGGTACTATAAATAGTATAGTTTGGACCAAAGTATCAGGACCATCCACCGGTACCATTACCTCTCCCAATTCATTATCCACAACATTAACGGGGCTAGGTTTTGGCGTATATGTTTTTAGATTGTCAGCTACGGATAATATCAATGGAATAGGATCTGCAGATGTAACCATTACAGTCAATTCAAATAATCAAGGACCTTGGGTAAATCCGGGTTCAAATCAAACAATTTCACTTCCCGTAAATACGGCTACGTTAACAGGCAGCGGAACAGATCCTGACGGGTCCATAACTGCGTATTTATGGACAAAATTATCTGGTCCATCAGGAGGAACAATCACTTCGCCAACTACAGCTGTAACCACAGTGACAGGCCTTATTGCAGGAACTTATGTGTATAAATTAACTGTGACAGATAATTCCGGAGCAACAGCATCGGCAAATGTTACCCTAACAGTAAATGCATCTACTACAGTAAACATATTACCGACAGTATCCGCTGGTGCTAATCAAACTATTACGCTTCCTGTAAGTTCGGTATCATTGTCAGGAAGTGCTACCGATTCTGATGGTTCGATAAGTTCATATGCATGGTCATTTGTTTCTGGCAATACAGGAAGTATCATTGTTAGTCCCAACTCTGCAACAACAAGCATTTCGGGATTAACGCAAGGAACATATATATTTAAACTAACCGCTACAGATAATGCAGGAGCATCGGTTTCTTCCAATGTTACCATTACCGTTTTGGCTGCATCGGTAAATCAGGTTCCGGTAGTAAGTGCAGGAACTAACCAGACCATTATATTACCCGTAAATACGGCAACTTTGACGGGCACGGCTACAGATGCAGATGGAACAATAATTGAATTGGCGTGGACGAAAGTTTCTGGACCCGCCGGTGGCACCATTACATCAATAACATCATTGGTAACAACCATTACAGCCTTACAGGCAGGCGTGTATGTATATCGTTTTACGGCTAAAGATAATTCCCTAGCCAGCGTATCTGCATCGGTAACCATTACAGTTAATTCAACAAACCAGGGGCCGTGGGTAAATTCGGGTTCAAATCAATCGATCACACTTCCCGTAAATACGGCTACGTTAACAGGAAGCGGAACAGATCCTGACGGATCCATAACTGCGTATTTATGGACAAAATTATCGGGTCCTGAAGGTGGAACAATTACATCACCTTCTACAGCTGTAACAACTGTTACAGGTCTCCTTGCAGGATCTTATATGTATAAATTTACTGTGACAGATAATTCCGGAGCAACCGCTTCGGCTAATGTAATCATAACGGTGAATGGTACAACTACCACGAATCAATCACCCTATGTAAACGGAGGTGGAAATAAATCTATTCAATTGCCTGTTAATACGGTTACACTTTCAGGTAGTGGAACAGATCCGGATGGAACCATTGTAGGATTTATGTGGACAAAATCATCTGGCCCGGCGGGTGGATTTATCAGCACACCAAGTTCAGCCTCTACTTCAATTACCTCACTTCAATCAGGAGTGTATGTTTATCGTTTTACAGTGACTGATAATAATGGGGCAACTACGGCCGATCATGTTACAATAACCGTATCAGATGCATTGTTACGTAATGCCTTACAAAATCCTTCAATAATTTCGATTACTACTCATTCAGAAAATATTCTTTCTGATGAAAATATTACTTTAAATATTTTCCCTAATCCTGTTCAATCGGTTCTGCAGGTAAAAGCAAATACAAAAGCTAATCAAAAAATTCAATATTCATTAGTTGACTTAAACGGAAAAATATTCTATCAATCACAAAAAAGATCACAACAATTTGTTGAAAAAACGGAAATAAATATGTCTGCATTAAAGCCGGGCATTTATATACTTTCTGTGATCATTGAAGGGAAATTATATACCCGGAAAGTAATCAAAATTTAATATCCAATTTTCTATAAATGAAACCCGTAGTAATTAGCTACGGGTTTTTTATTATGGTAATTAATAAAAAATATTTTTTTGCGTTGGTGCTTATTCGGTAGATATATTAATGCTATTCTTTTTGGGTGAAGATCGCCACTGAGCAAAAGGAATATTACTCTCAATATGCTAGATACATATATCCAATTGAAAATATAATGTTGAAGTTAATAACCAAAAGCCAAATTGAAACTCGTCTGAGGGAACCACTGCGGATGCTTACAAATAGCGTTAAGATATTTTCTATCCCTTCATTTGCAAATACTTTTTTACCTGTTTGGCTTTCTTTTGTATGAATATTTGTATCTATTTATCCATTGTGTCTCACCAATAAATTGAACGTCTTTTCTATTGAAGTATCTAGACTTGCCAAAAGTGTAAGTATGTTTAATAGTTGCTGGTTTATTATTGTTTCCATCTTTACCTAATTCTTCTGTAATAATTTCTATGTCGCCATTAGGAAGTTTATTTCTTGATTTAAACAATTCTTTGTCAATATATTTTCCGTCTGAT
>JBKJSZ010000108.1:0-4371 GCA_046593675.1 Ferruginibacter sp. | reverse complement strand
ATTACCGGATTAAAATCTTTACATTTCTCCTTGCCCTATATAGTACAATCCAGGAATGATAAAAAACTTTTGGAAATTTTATTGAAAGATAATCATCCAATTATTTTCGAAGGAATTCACACTACTTACTGGTTGTTAAAAGATGTATTTAAAGATCGAAAGATTATTATCAGACTGCATAATATTGAACATAAATATTATGCACAATTAGCAGCAAATGAAAATAATATTTTCAAAAAAATATATTTCAAAATTGAAAGTTTTCTTTTAAAAAAATACGAACGAAAAATTGCCACCAAAGCAAAAGTAGCAACAGTTAATTCTGCAGATGCCACATTTTACAAAAATGAATTTGGAGCCGATGCTGATTTTCTTCCTGTGTTTATTCCCTGGCAAAAAGTTGCTTCGCCCACAGGAAAGGGATGCTTTTGTTTATACCATGGAAATCTTTCGGTAAGTGAAAATGAAAAAGTGGCCGAATGGCTTTTGAATGACGTTTTTAATGATATTGATATTCCCCTGGTAATTGCCGGGAAAGACCCTTCACTTCCTTTAAAAACATTAGCCCATCAACAATCCCATACCTGTATAGTCATTAATCCATCAGAAACGGAAATGCAGGATATGCTGGCTAAAGCACACATCAATATTATTCCTTCCTTCAATTGTACCGGCGTAAAATTAAAACTGCTGAATTCTTTATTTAATGGCAGGCATTGTATTGCGAACCCTGCGGCAATGGAAGGCTCTGAAACTCCATCCTGCCATATTGCTGAAAGCAAAGAAGATTTTAAAACAGAGATTTGTCGATTATTCAATGAACCTTTTCTTCAACAGGAAATTGAAGAAAGGGAAATAAAACTGGCAACTATTTATAATAATGAAAAAAATGTAGCGTTGCTTATATCATGGATATACTAGCATTGTCCCACACTTTTCCACCTTCTGTTTTTATGGTTCTTGCAGGAAATTTATTGATCACAATGTAATCATGTGTTGCCATTACAATCGTGGTATTGAAATCCCTGCAAATATGAAATAACAACTGCATAATTTCATCACTCGTTTCAGGATCAAGGTTACCTGTTGGTTCATCTGCTAAAATTAATTTCGGGCTATTGAGCAAAGCACGGGCAATATCTATTCTTTGTTGTTCGCCTCCACTCAATTCAAAAGGCATTTTAAATCCTTTTGTTTTAAGATTTACTTTATCTAAAACATCTTCAATTTTATCGTTCATTAATTTTTCATCTTTCCATCCGGTGGCTTTTAAAACGAATTTTAAATTCTCATGTACATTTCTATCTGTAAGCAGTTGAAAATCTTGAAAAACCACTCCCAGATTTCTTCTAAGGAAAGGAACCGTTTTCCAGGTAAGTGTTTTCAAATCATGTCCCGCCACCCAGCCTTGCCCTTCGCGAAGATCCAGATCACCATACATTGTTTTTAAAAGACTGCTTTTGCCTGTTCCTGTTTTACCAACCAGGTAAACAAATTCTCCCGGATCTACAGAAATATTTACATTTCCCAGTACCAAAGAATCACTTTGATAAATATTTACATTTTTTAATTCTATGATAGATTGCGACATACTTCAATTTTAAAAAAACAATCACGCAAATTTAGCCGTGAAATGGTTGATAAATATAGGTTAACAAAATTTTATGTAGTTTATTTTAATTAAATAATCTGTAACTGCTTAATAGTTGATCGTTTCGCCCTCATGAGTAATTAATAGATGTTTTTGATCGGCAGATGCTACTCTTCCTATGATCTGTGCATCAATATTAAATTTTAGAGCCTCCTGAATAATAGAATTTGCATCGCTTTTTTTACAATAAATTTCCATTCTGCAGCCCATATTAAATACTTCGAACATTTCTTTTAAATTACTACCGCTATTTTCCTGAATCAATTTAAAAACAGGCGGTGTATCAAATAAATTATCTTTTATAATACGGAAAGGCTTTGGCAGATATTTTAAACATTTCGTTTGCCCACCTCCGCTGCAATGTATCAATCCGTGAATTTTTTCAAAATGTTCTGTAAGTAATATTTTAAAAAGCGGGGCAAATGTTCTGGTAGAACTTAATAATAATTGGGATATGGATTGTCCACTCGTTGCATCCAAATCGGTTAACCGGTTTTTACCGATATAAATTAACTCATCGTTTAAACCCGGATCAAAAGATTCTTTAAAATTAAGCGCATAATATTTTGATAGTACGTCATGCCGGGCGCTCGTTAAACCATTACTCCCAATGCCACTGTTATATGTGGATTCATAAGAGGCCTGACCAAATCCCGCAAGTCCAACGATCACATCACCATCTGAAATTTTTTCATTGGTGATCAATTTATTTTTAGGCCAACGGCTGGCCATTGTTCCATTCACTGCAATGGTTCTCACAACATCACCCACATCAGCAGTTTCACCTCCGAGATATTGAATATTGACTCCAAAATTTTTAAGTAAATCGAATACATCTGCAGAGGCATTTATGATAGTTTCTAAAACTTCTCCCGGTATCAGATTTTTATTTCTGTCAATGGTAGAATTAAAAAGGATCTGATCATGAATTCCCACACAAAGCATATCATCAAGATTCATTACAATCGCATCCTGTGCAATACCTTTCCAGATTGAAATATCACCGGTTTCTTTCCAATATAAATACGCTAAAATGGATTTAGTTCCGGCGCCATCCGCATGCATCACATTTACAAAATCATCATCCTTTCCCAAATAATCAGGATATATTTTACAAAAAGCATTTGGATATAAACCCTGATCTAACTTTTCAACGGCTTTGTGCACTTCTTCTTTTTGAGCAGAAACGCCACGCTTAGAGTACAAACTCATATCATAAATTGAATTACAAATCTAACAGCCTAAAACAAATAATCCTTTTCAAATATCAATTACATTTGCACACTTTATATGCATGTTTACCGCGATATAGATAAACTACCTGTTTTTAAAAATGCTATTCTTACTATCGGCACTTTCGACGGGGTTCATGTTGGCCATTGCCAGATACTTCATCAATTGGTAACGGAGGCCAATGCCGTGCATGGCACTCCAGTGGTGATTACTTTTTATCCGCACCCTAAACAAATTGTAAGAGGAACAGATCAACCGGTTTATATTTTAAATACCTCAGAAGAAAAATTTAGATTACTGCATGCAAAAGGAATCGAGCATATTGTAGTGGTTCCATTTGATAAAAGATTTGCAGAACAAACCGCAGCCATGTATATTGAAAATTTTTTGATAGAAAAATTTCATCCGCATACTATCATCACCGGCTATGATCATCATTTTGGTAAAAACAGAGAAGGTGATTATCATCTCTTAGAAGCCTATTCTAAAAAAGCAGGTTTTACCGTGAAAGAAATTCCGGAACACATTTTACAGAATGTTATTATCAGCAGCACAAAAATCAGGGAGTCGTTATTGAAAGGAGATATTGCAATGGCCAATAAATTTTTAGGTTATGCTTATTTCTTTTCCGGATTTGTAATGCACGGAAATAAATTAGGCCGAACCATTGGTTATCCTACTGCGAATATCAATATTTCAGAAAAAGATAAACTTATTCCGGCATTTGGCGTGTATGCTGTTTCAATTAAAATTCCTGGTAAAGAAGATTTATACAAAGGCATGATGAATATTGGTGTTCGCCCAACCGTTAGTGGTGCAACAAGGATGATCGAAGTAAATATTTTTGAATTTGAAGAAGATATTTATGAGGCTAACGTTACCATACATGTCATTTCCCGTTTACGAAGCGAAATAAAATTTGAAAACCTGGATGCATTGAAATTACAGCTCGATCAGGATAAAAAAGAGGCGATCACATTATTGGCTTAAGCCACCATCATTTTAACCACCATTTCTTTCATTAGAGAAGCTCCATTTGTTCCGGAGTCATTTATTCCAATACTTTTGAGATTATAGTGATGTAATAATAATAACATTTTCTGCACACCTTCGAATCCATAATTTTTCATCATGGCCTCACCTTGCTGCAAAGCAACGGGATTGAAATAAAAATGTTGTTTCAAACCGTCTTTACTCAAACTAAAAGCAGCATACACTCTGCTAAGTTGAGAATACAATGCAGGCAAAGCCATTTGAATAGGAACTGCTTTTGGGTTTGCATTAAAATAACTGATGATGCGGATGGCTTTAGTAAGATCTTTGTGAGCCAGAGCTGCCGATAATTCAAAAACATTATATTCTTTACTAATGCCTATATATTTTTCAATATCGTTTTCATCAATATTTTTTTTGTTTTTGATATTTATAGAGAGTTTATCAATTTCATTCGCTATTCTGCTGAGGTCATTGCCGATGTGATCAAATAA
>JBKJSZ010000033.1:0-16299 GCA_046593675.1 Ferruginibacter sp. | reverse complement strand
TTGCTTTACCGAAAGAATGTATAATAGATTATAAGGCAGATCCGGATTCAACAACGCTAAGAAATTCTATTCCGTTGGTGAACGCTGCGGGCAACACTTCCATTCCATTAGTGAATACTCTTGCTTTGATGAATTCTATTCCACTGGTAAACGGAACTGGCCAGGTAAATAGTATTCCTTTGGTAAATAGTATACCATTAGTGAATAGTATTCCACTGGTAAACAGCATTCCGTTGGTGAATGGAAATAATGACAACCAGAGTGTAGTAGTCATTCTCGATCAGGATGATGTGTACGCTCCTCCAGGCTCTAATCTGAGTTTAAAAGCTATTAATTTAATAACAGGCTTAGATGTTGGTCAGCATGTGATTGTACCCGCTGCATTTTTATCTTCCTTATTTGAGATCAGTTATGAAACAGGTATATTAAATATTAATCCTGCCACGTTAACTGTTAAAACTGACACATCAACTATAAATTACGGCAATGCCGCTCCGTCGTTTACCTCTCAGTTCAGTGGATTTGAATACAATGAAAATACTTCCATAATTTTCAACGGGCCTCTGAGCTATACTATCCGGGATGCCAATAATAATATTATTAATCCGGCAGCACCTTCGGCAGGCACTTTCCGCGTAATTGCCAATGGAACGTTAAGTGAATACAATAATTATAATATTCAATTTACCGATGGACAGTTAAACGTAAATAAGGCTCCGCTTACTGCCAAAGCCGTAGATACTTTTAAAATCTATGGTTCTGCTAACCCTGCTTTCAGAATTCTATATTCAGGTTTTGTGAATGGAGATGATGTCTCACATATAACGGTTCCTCTTGCTGGAACTACTGCAAACGCAAGTTCAATAACAGGAAATTATCCAATTACATTATCAGGTGGAGAGGCTTTGAATTATATTTTAATATTACAGGCAGGTAATTTAAGAATAGATAAAGCCGTATTAACAGCAAAAGCCGTTGATACCTTTAAACTATATGGTTCGGTTAATCCTGTTTTCAGAATTCAATATTCAGGTTTTGTAAATGGTGAAAATATTTCTGCACTCAGTTCTTTACCAACGGCATCCTCTGCAGCAATTACAACTTCTAACTTTGGTAACTATACTATTAATCTGTTGGGTGGAAATGGTGGAAATTATTTACTGAATCTGCAGGATGGTATTCTTTCGGTAAATAAACGAACATTAGTAGTTAAAGCGGATGATAAAGTAATATTCCAGGGAGATCAGTTACCAACGTTTACATCAACCTATACCGGATTTGTAAACAATGATCAGACGAAAATTACCAGAAATCCAACATACACGTTAACAGGTTATGCAGGAGCAGCCGGAACTTATCCGATTGTACCTTCGTCATTAGGATTGAATTCAATAAATTATACTATAACGTATGAAGCTGGTACTTTATATGTAAACCCTAAAGGTGGCAATACCAAAAACGTGAAGCCGATCCTAACCTGTGTGGATACATTAATCAATCATCCTTTGGGGTATAGATACCTGGCAAGATTCAGGTATGAAAATCCTAATAGTACGATAATATATGTTCCCATTGGAACCAGTAATTTTATTACATCAACAGGATACACAGGCCAACAACCTATTATATTCTTTCCCGGAGGCGGAACATTTGAATTACCATTTAATGGAGCTTCTTTAAAATGGACGCTGATAACGTATAATGGAAATCAAAAAACATCTACCGCAAGTAATGCAAGTTCTACTTCCAACAAATGCCCGTCAGCTTCCAGAATAGCCAATACGGGTAAACAGGAAAATGAAACTATGATGCTCGAAGAAAGTGTACAGGTGTATCCGAATCCTGTTAATAATGAATGTATCATTGTGGTACATGATGGCATTATTACTTCACAAAAGATAAGGGTAACAGATGCTTCAGGTAAAATTTTCGTTGTTCCAGTAAATAAATTTTCTTCAAAAAAATTATCACTGGATGTGAGCGGCTTGCGCACAGGAACTTACATCGTGAATATTAATATCGATAATAAAAATACACCATTAAAAGTCCTTAAATTGTAGCACCATTTAACATGTGCTATAATAGATGATGAAGTATTTGTTTTTGATTTGCAGCTTCTTTGCTACTGTAACAGTTGCACAAACCAGAATTGAAGACAGTTTAAATTCCATTTTACTAAAACAGCAAAATGATTCCAACAAGGTTAATACCTTGTTGGAATTATTTAAAAATTATTCGGGAGAGGATACGGCTAAACGTGTGTCTTTTGCACGACAGGCATTTTCTTTAAGTGATAAGATTGGTTATGGAAAAGGAAAAGCATTTGCTTTAAAAAGTATAGGTCTCACTTATTATGCAAAATCACAGTTTTTAGAAGCACTAAATTTTTGGGTGCAATCACTCAAACAATTTGAATTGAATGGTGATGTAAATGGAGAAGCAAATATGC
Organism: Ferruginibacter sp.; assembly: GCA_046593675.1. Taxonomy (GTDB): domain Bacteria; phylum Bacteroidota; class Bacteroidia; order Chitinophagales; family Chitinophagaceae; genus Ferruginibacter. The sequence continues at coordinate 13,850 of JBKJSZ010000033.1, read as the reverse complement.
TGAGTAATATCGGCGCTGTTTTTCAACAACAAAGTGTAGAAGAAAAAGCCTTAGATTATTACCTCCGGTCGCTTAAGAAATCAGAAATAATAGGTAATAAATTACGGATCATGACTGCCTATCAAAATATCGGCAGTGTATATGGCAATAAAAAAAACACACTAGATCAGAGTTTGATTTATTATAAAAAAGCGTTACCTCTTGCCGAAGAAATTTCAAATTTACAGGCCATAGGAACCATTACTGTTAACATTGGTGAAATTTATTACAAAAAAGGGAAATCAGATTCAGCGCAGATCTATTTCCAGCGTTCATTAAAAACATTTGAAGATCTGAAAGAAAATGCGGAACGGTCCTATGCCTTGATAAATCTGGGTAAAGTGGCCACACAAAGAAATAATTACAGTAAAGCCTTAAATTATCATCAGCAGGCTTTAGATCTGGCTAAAAAGGCAGATTCCAAATATTATATCAGTTTAGCACTACAGGGTATTGGCGAAAACCAATATAAATTAGGAAATATGCAAGCATCTTTAGCAGCATACAAAGAAGCGGAAAGTTTATCTCTGGAAATGAAAAACAATTATGATCTGGATGTAATTTATAACGGACTTAACAATGTTTATACTGGTCTTGATGATTATAAAATGAGTGCGAAGTACCTCTACCTTTTATTGAAAGTAAAGGATACAATTTATAATACTGAAACAGATAAAAAATTAGGGAAAATGTTGTTTGAAGCGGAGAGCCAGCAACAGGAAGGAAAAATAAACCTTCTTACAAAAGATAAAGAACTACAGGCAGCAGAATTAAACAGGCAAAAGTTTGTACAGAATGCCATGATTGGTGGATTTACTTTGGTTTTTATAATTGGGTTTATTTTATATCGTGATTACCGGCAAAAAAGTAAAATCAATAAAATATTGGATAGTCAGAAAGTTCAGATCGAAACATTATTACTGAACATTCTTCCGGAAGAAGTTGCGAGAGAATTACAGGAAAAAGGTGAAGCAACGCCAAGATATTATGAACATGCTTCGGTGTTATTTACTGATTTCAAAAGTTTTTCTGCGCTCGCAGATAAATTGTCGCCGCAGGAAGTAGTTACAGAATTAAATGAATGTTTTATAGAATTTGATGAGATCATAAAAAAACATGGACTTGAAAAGATTAAAACCATTGGAGATTCATACATGTGTGCAGGCGGTATCCCAACTCCAAATGAGAATCATGTAATGAATATAGTAAAAGCAAGCCTTGAGATCCAGGATTATATAAAGCAAAGAAATGTGAGAAGGAAACTTTCAAATCTTCCGCCATGGGATATCCGGATAGGAATACATGCAGGGCCATTGGTGGCAGGTGTGGTAGGTAAAATTAAATATGCCTATGATATCTGGGGAGGAACCGTGAATATTGCCAGTCGCATGGAAAGCAATGGCGAACCGGGTAAAGTAAATATTTCAGAAGCCATGTATGATATGATCAAACATGAATTCGAATGTTCCTACAGAGGTAAAATATTCGCAAAAAATATCGGCGAGATAGATATGTATTTTGTTGATAAAAAGATTGCATAAAGTAAAACTCTATAATCATTTTACATTACTCTTCCTGCGAAATTGTAGAACTCATGTTTCAATGAAATAAATATTTTTTCTTGCATATGCATTCTCTCTCTCAAAGCATATTGTTGATCTGTTATTTCTAAATTATCAAAAAAATCTTTCCCTTGAATTTCTTTGGAAATAGATTGTTCGTGCACTTTTATTTCGTGATTTAAAATATCAAAATTTTCTTTTTGTACAATGAACTGGTTTTGAAAATGTTCCACTTGTTTTAAAACCTGAGGGTTTGTGTTATGTATACTGATGTCCATTAATCTTTTTTTAAATCCATCCATTTCGATTTCATAAAAAATAAGCATAGACGACCAGTTTTTTAATTCTTTGTGACAGAAATCTGCCAGTGAAATTGCTATCATGTTATTAGGTTTTATGTTTAAAAATAATTTATCAGTTTTATTCATTTTATTTTATGTACAGTTTCAATTGCTCTAATATTTCATGAGCCGGAATAACACCACTCTTTCGCCATAAAATATTTCCGTTTTTAAATATGATTAATGTTGGTACAGATTGAACATTGTATTTTGATGCGAATGTTGCATTTTTATCAATATCCATTTTCAAAATTATTGCCTTATCTCCTATTTTCGATTTTACCTCTGCTAAAACCGGAGGCATCATTTTACAAGGGCCACACCAAACCGCAAAAAAATCTACTAAAACAGGTTTATTACCATGTATGTGTGAGATGAATGTTTCCATTTGTCAAATTAATGAAGGGTGGCAATGAACCAGATTTTTCATGCCCTCCAGATTTGAGTAAATATGTTTGAGTATAGAAAACTAGAATTTTAAGTGTATAATTTCTTCTTACGAGCGCAAAATTAGTTTCGGCAGCCAGTATTTCTGCTTCTTGTGATTGTTGATACCAATGATGTAGCTCTTTAAAGAATATTATTTTTTGTAAACGAATGCTGTCCTTGATTTTTTGCTGAAAATTCGTTGACCTATTATCTGTTATTTGTATCAGCATTTCAAAACAAACTAAATGAAGAAAGTCCTGTTCTTTATAATCACCGTCCTTAAATTTACTGAATAAAAATCAATTTTAAAATGAATGTGCCTGCTTATTGTAAAAGATATTTATTTTTAGTGTAAAAGCATTTAATGGCAAAACGCTCTACTGACATTTTTGGAAAATATAATTACCCTAATTCAGTCAGCCTGATAGAAGGAGGCCGCCATTATTTTGACACGCTTGCTGAACTCATACATACTGCAAAAAAAATAATTCATCTTCAAACCTATATTTATCAAAATGATGAAACAGGAATATTCATAGGTAACGCTCTTAAACAAGCTGCGGCAAGAGGGGTGAAAGTTTACGTAGTTTTAGACGGATACGCTTCACAATCCATAGATGATGCATTTGTGAATGATTTAAGAAATGCAGGCATCCATTTTAAATTTTTTGAACCACTTTTCAAGAGCCGTAATTTTTATTTCGGCAGAAGATTGCATCATAAAATTGTAGTGGCAGATGATCGTTTTTCTTTAGTGGGCGGAATTAACATCAGCAACCGTTATAATGATATAGATGGCGCAAAGGCATGGCTTGATTTTGCCATATTATCAGAAGGTCCGGTGTCGCAGGAGTTATCTGTTTTGTGTTGTAAAACATGGAATGGATTTTTAAAATCTAATAAGAAATATATACCCATTGAACACGACTTCAACTTTGGGAAAGCTGAAAATGAATTAGCAAAAGTAAGGATGCGTAGAAATGATTGGGTTAAAAATAAAAACGAGATATCTAAAAGTTACCTGGAAATGTTTCGTTATGCAAAGGATGAGATAATTATACTTTGTGCTTATTTCATCCCTGGAAATGCTATCCGGAGAAGTATGGTTCACGCAATAAAACGTGGAGTGAAAATAAAAGTGATCATGACCGGTTTGTCAGACGTTAATGTTGCAAAAAATGCAGAAAGATATATGTATGCATGGCTATTAAGAAATAAGATTGAAATATTTGAATACCAGGCAAATGTTTTACATGGAAAAGTTGCAGTAAGCGATCAGCAATTTGTAACGATGGGTTCTTATAATATAAATGACATCAGTGCTTTTGCCAGTGTAGAATTAAACCTGGATATTAGAAATGAATTGTATGCACAAAAAGTACATAATACTTTGAATCAGATTATACAACAGGATTGTATGCCCATTAACAATATAAATTATCTCGCAAAATTGAATGTGTTTAAAAAATTGACTTCCTGGATTGCTTACCAGTTTGTAAGAATTGTATTCTACCTTTTTACTTTTTATTTCAAACAAGAAAAAAGAGCGTAATTATTTTCCTTTCATTCTTTCCCATAAAGATTTTAAAACCTGTTTATCCCATTTTGCAAATCTTCCTCTCTGAACAACCAGTACATTATTATACTGCTCTCCTAAATAATAATGAAAAGCAAACTTTTCACGGGGCGATTGCCATCCAATGATTTGTCCGAATCGCAAATCATTAAAGACAATTGTATCTGCATTTTTTTCAATAGTGTAATATCCCTTAGAGAATCTTTTCAATCTTGCAATAACAGGATCATTGTTATTGAAAATAAATTGTTCATTTTTTGGAAAATATTGAAAATTGATATTTTGAGAAGTATCAAATACTGAATGATAACCAACATCAAAACCTGAATCCGTTTCTGCAACAACATACCACAGCCAATTTTGTAAAGGAGCCGGCGTTGTAAAAAAACGTTTAGCTTTTATATTCTGTGCACTTAAAGTTTTTTTAACCGATTGATTAATAATTTGTTTATTGAACAAAGAATAGGTTAAATAAAAAATACAAAAAAATAATGACAATTTCCATGTTATATGCCGGTAATGGCTGATACTTTTTAAAGCCAATAAAATAACAGCTCCCATAAATGGCCAGATAGAAAAAAAAGGATCTGCAACATAAATAGAATTGAAAGAAATTCGGGTATGGTTAAATGGTTCAAACCATCCCACTCCATAATTATTGAATGCATCAATAAAGACATGCACAAATGACTGCACAGCAAAAAATATCATCCATCTCTTAAATGAAACATTCAATGGTTTTCCCCAATGATTAAATACAAGCGAAATAGTTGGTGTAAATAGTAAAGCGAATAATATGGAATGAGTAAATCCACGATGTGCTAATAAATTCTGAGAAGTGGATGTAAATAACGAGGCAACAAAATCAATATCCGGAATGGATTGCGCCAAAGCACCAATCAACATTCCTTTTTTACCTGCCTTATTGCCAATCATCGCTTCCCCAATACATGCTCCTAATACAATGTGCGTAAGAGTATCCATCAGTTATGAAAGGATAAATTATTAAAATTAAAAGTATGAATGAAATTAAATTTGGCTATGCTCCTATTTTCCTGCAAGATAAAACGTTTGAATATTTTTTTTTGCATCATAAGAAACTTTGTTTAATATAATTACGGATGAGTAATAAACAAAGGAATATCTATCATTTCTAAAACTTTATCTGAACTTCCTCTTTTAAAAAATTTAGAAATATTTTTTCTTCCAAAAGCACCATAGGTGATGATTACGTTTTTCTTTGGCAACATTTCTATTAATAGTTCAGATTCCACATCACCCCGCAATATTTTGAAGTTAATATTTGAATAATGTGCATTAAGTAATTCTTTTATTTCTTTTTCATGAACGATAGCAACATCAGAATATTTTTCATCTACAAATAATACAGTCACCGGAATATCTTTAAGGTATGGAAATAAATAAGTGAATTGCCGGATGGCATACACGGAAGAATAACCACCATTATACGTAAAATAAATCTCATTAAAAACCTGATGGTCATCGGGCACTATAAGTACCGGGCATTCTGATTTGCTGAGTACTTTTTTTACAAAATGTCCGGACAACTCTTCTGATATGGAATTGAATGATAAGGAATTTTTTACCAATATTAAATCTGCGAACCTGCTTTCTTTTACAACCTCGGTTACAGGATTTCCTTTATCATCATGTATGGTAAATATGAGTGCTGCCCTCTTACACATTTCCATGAAAGCATCCTTTGCAGCCTGCGATTTTTTTGAAGTCTCTTCCTGTAATGTATGGTCAATAACCGAAAAATCCACAGCGGGAAACATAGGATCTCCGGTAAACATAGGTAAGGTTTGCATTTGATGATTTTCTAACAGAATACATAACAAATTACAGTTGGAGATTTCCTGAATATACTTTGGAAATTCTATTTCTGTTTCAGATACCTGAAGCGGGTTTACAAGCCATAATACTTTATTCATTTCAATTTATTTATGTGCAAGAAAAACAAAATGCTTTTGATCATGGATAATTTCATTGAGAAAGCTTTTTTTAAGGAATTCAATAATAGCAGCCCTTCCATAAGATCCGGTTACAATAAAAGGGTTGGGATGCTTAATAAACCATGTATGGTATTTTTTTTCTTCCCGCATTATCTCGATAGAAGTATTTGGAAGCCATCCAGACATCCATTCTTTTATGTTTGATTGTTCCGGTACTTCTTCCGCTGTATGATTCACATACATCAAAATAGTTGGTAAGCTTTTAAAAACAGGAAACAAATAAGCAAATTGACGTATGGCAAACATTGATGTTTCGCTTCCGTCGTACATTAAAACAATTGATTTCGGCAATGCAGTGCGTGGAGGTATTAAAACAACCGGACATTCTGCAATATGCATCAACTCTTTTAAATAATCATTTGGCTGTTCGCCAAACCCTGCATAAAATAAGCCGGTATGTATAATCATCAGATCTGCAAAGCGGGATTCCAGCTTAACCTGATCGAATACTATTCCGTTTACATCATCATGTATATTATATGGTATTTTTAATTCAAGGCATTTTGCTTTGAAAGCCTCCTTATGTTTCTCCAGCAAATCATCAGCATCCCTGCTTCCGGCAGTAAACGGAAAGCCGGTAGTAACTGGAACAATTGGGAAAGCCCATACGGAGGTATAGTCTACCGGGCTTAGAAAAACGGCTGTAACAAAAACATCTTCTGTTTTCTTCAAGGATTCAATGAAATCAAAAACTTCATTGTTATAGTGAATACTTTCAAAAACCAGAATTATCTTTTTCATACATAGAAGGTAAAATAAAAAAATCCCGAAATTTGATTTCGTTTACACGTTAACATAATATAGATCATACATTTGAGGCAATTTAAATGCCGTTTACCCTGTTTTCATCTAACTGACATACAATAATATCCTATCAATTTAATCTTTTTCTACCTCATTCAAATTATATTAATGGTATCTCCTTTGCTCATTCAAATCACTAACCTATAAATCTATGGCGTTGATAGAAAAAGATCTTCTGATCAGGAAATCAAAAATACCAGGTTCGGGAAAAGGATTATTTACTAAAACTGATATTCCGAAAGGGACTTTAATAGTTGAATATAAAGGAAAGGTAACGGACTGGGAAAATGCAAATCATAAAAAAGGGAACAATGCTTATTTGTTTTTTGTGAACCGGAATATTGTGATAGATGCATCAACGAAATTATCTGCGCTGGCCCGATATGCAAACGATGGCAAAGGAATTAGCCGGGTAAAAGGATTGAATAATAATTGTGAATATGTGACAATAAAGAAAAAAGTGTATATCCGTTCTATAAAAAACATTCCTGCAGGTTCTGAGATACTCGTGAGTTATGGTAAAGAGTATTGGGATGTGATAAGACAGAACATCGTTTCATGATTGAACAGGCTCAGGTATTTGTTAAGCCTTTGGCATATAATATGAACACATTTGTGTAAAATATTATGCTAACTATAAATAATACCACACACACTTTTTTTGAAGTAGCACAAGGTGTATGGGGAATGAAAGATGCGTTCGTTAATTTTTATATGATCCAAGACAACAACTCCCATCATTGGATGTTAGTTGATGCAGGTTTGAAATGGTCGGCACCGGCTATAAAAAAAATGGCAAAAGATATATTTGGTGACAACCCGCCATCCGCCATTATTTTAACGCATGGCCATTTTGATCATATCGGTGCAGTAAAATCACTTGCCAAAGATTGGAACATTCCGGTATATGCACATGCGATGGAGATGCCTTACCTGACAGGTAAAAGTTCTTATCCGCCGCCGGATCCGTCTGTCGGTGGCGGTTTAATAGCAACTCTATCTTTTTTATATCCGAAATCGCCGATCAACATCAGTGAATATTTACAGGAACTTCCATTCAACTCGAGTATACCAGGCATGCCGGAATGGAATTATATACACACACCGGGACATGCTCCTGGCCATATCAGTTTATTTCGTGAAGCAGATCATCTTTTGATTGCGGGTGATGCATTTGTTACTACAAAATCTGAATCGGTTATGGCTACCATTTTTCAAACACCCATACTTTCAGGTCCACCAAAATATTTCACATACGATTGGGAACAGGCACGCAGGAGTATAAAAAGTTTGATGAACCTTGCGCCAAATATCATCGCTTCTGGCCATGGAAGGCCAATTCATGGCGAAGATGTATTAATGCAACTGATCAACCTATATAATCATTTTGATATTGTTGGTATACCGGAATCCGGAAGGTATATTCCACAACCTGCTATTACTGATGCTACAGGAACCGTATGGATTCCTCCTGCAAAATCCGTTCACCTGAACAATATTTTACAAGGAGTTGCAATAGCTTCAATTACAGCCGCATTTGTATTTTTTTGGAGCAAAAGCAGAAGAATCCGGCAAATAAAATATGAGGAACAACTTATTCCGGTAAAATAAATATCATTCCTGAGCTTTTATATTTCTGATGGTCTGCTTTTTGTATTATAGATTTTATAAACAAATTTGATGAAAAGTATTATGAAAGCAATGCTGCTTACCTCTTTAGCAACGGTAGCGACAATTTTTGTATTTAGCCGCCGTCTTAACAGAAAAAACAGGTTAATGCATATATCCGATGAAGGATATGAAACGGCGAATGATATTTTATATCCCCAAAAAAATGATCGTCGCCGGCTTCATTACGGTCCGGTATTGCCTAATTATTAAAAACGAAATTTTACAAAACCTGGGAGAATGCGGATATTAAATTCATTTCCGCATATTAACTCTCCATCAATTTGAGCAAAAATTTGTTCTTTCGTTTTAATATGAATTTCCTTATCATGCGTATAAGAAATAAACGGGAGCTCGAGATGTTTCCCTTTTTCAATAACCGGCAGATATCTTAAACGTTTCCATACACTTAAAGCATTACAGATAACAACATCTAACCAACCATCATCAATACGAGCTTTGGGAGTTACCAAAAAACCACCACCGGTTCTGCTGGAATTATTAACTGTTAATAATAAACATTTTTGATCTATGGTACGCTCTCCTTTTTTTATGGTAAAATGAAATTCTTTAAAATGGAATATTTTTTTAATAACAACCCCAAGATAACCTGCATGTCCACCAATAAACCGAATGGCATTTATTGATTTTAAAACTTCACCATCAAAGCCAAATCCGGCACTGTTAGCATAAAGTATATCATTGCAGCACGCAATATCAACAAATTTGTAAGGCGTATGTAAGGCAAGTTGGATCTGTTGTGCGGTTGAATTATTGCCATACAATTTCCAGTAAAAATCGTTTCCGGTTCCTGCTTTGAACAAAACGAGCGGCGCAGGTATATGCCTGTATTTATTTAAAAAATAGTTCAGAGTTCCATCACCGCCAATAATCCAGATGTCAGAGTAATCTTTAAGTAGTGGTGGCCATTCTTTTTTAAATAGGATAAAAGGAATATTTAAATGTTTAAGGGTTTCCAAAATCTGTTTTGCAATACGCTCTCCTTTTTTATTTTTTGAAATTGGATTCTGGAGAATACAAATGTTGGAAACAGATGGTTCAATAGGGATCATAAAATTATTTCTTGAGAATCAGCTTCAATTACTCCCGGAGGTTGAGGCGTAAATATAAAACCTGTCATCATCACCAAAGCTGATAACACAATAACCTGAATCATCAGTGAACTATTAATGGAAGGGATATTACTGGTAGCCGTTACAGACAAAAATAATAAAATGTTGATCAATCCACGTGGTGCCATGAATAACAACGGTAAGATGGGAAGAGAAGAAATTTTTAACTGAATGGCTCGTAATGCTAGAATGATGATCACGATTATAAATGCCCACCATAATGTTTGCAGATTTGTTATTTCATCCAACTTCATCATAAATCCAAATAATAAAAAGAATAAAGATCGTACAAGAAAAGTTGCTTCTTTAAGCATTGTTTTCATTTGCTGTATTTCTTTATTAAGTTGCAAAGGTTTGAGTTTTCTTATCCAGTTTATGTGGCTGAGTTCATCGAGATTTCCAAGAAACAATCCGAATAATAAAATAAAGATCAATGCAGGTAAATGATAAATTTCAGAAATCGCATAAATTAAAATCGCCAGTAATAATATTGGAGCAAACTTTATAGAATGAGAGATTTTACTCAATAACCACGAAAGACTTAGCGTTGAAATAAAAGAGATTATAGCAATCAATATTAGCTGTACAATGAACCAGCCGATAGTATGGATATTTAAAACTTCATTTCGTACAATAAGATTGAAAAATATAACTCCGATAATATCTGACAAGCTGCTTTCGTACGTAACAAAATCACGGAAATATTTTTGTAATGATTTAGCACTGGAAATGGCCACAGCACTGCTGATTATTGAGAATGGAATGGCATTGGACAAACAATCTTTAAAAGATGCACCGCTTATATACTGAAAAAAAAATGCAAGAGCCACCGACAAAAAAATCATTGGAAAAAAGGCACCAAAAAAAGATTTTCGCACGAACGCAATTTTTGATGTATTTAACTCTACTTCCAGAGAACCTTCCAAAACAATCAATATCAATCCAATTGTTCCGAGTATGGGAAGTATCCGGGACATATCCGGAACCTGAAAGGAGAGAAAAACAAACGCATGAGAAACGCCTAACCCTGTCAGTAATAATAAAATAACAGATGGTATTCTTGTATAACGGCTCGTGATATCAAAAATATAAGCCAACAACAACAATACAGTAATGATGATGATAATTGTAATCGTCATTGGCAATAGTAAAATAGGAAATTGATAGATTTACTTCAGATCACCTTAGAATAACTTTCAAACTTATATCTGTATGGATTCCATTTATATTTAACAGATACATTCCTTTTGCAATTTGTTTAACCGGGATGTTGAACATATTATTTATTTGTGAAATCACTTCTGTGTGAGTCAACATCAACTGACCGGCTGCATTAAATAATTGTACAGTATATTTTCCGTATTCCAATGCGGTAGATGTTACCTGAATGATATCATCTGTAACAGGATTTGCAAATATCTGCACTAAAGGATCTTTATCAACTGAAGCAATTTTTACAATGGCACTGTATTCTACTAATCCGGAAATACTTAATGCTTTGATGCGATAATAATTTTCTCTGATAGTAGCCTGTTGATCAACAAATCTGTAAGAAGCATTGCCGCCCGCATTATTTTGTGGAAGGGATTCTCCTGCTTTTAAAAAATGGATTCCATCTGTACTTTTTTCAATTTCATAGCGGGCAATATTCATTTCATTTTCAACAGACCAGTTTATTGTGGCGGAATTTTCATCATTTCTTCTGGCGGTTATAGAAATTATTTTAACAGGCAATACAACCGATGTTCTGAATACGATACGGAATCGGTTGCTTGCCATAGATGCTGCGTTTGCATCTACTGTAAAAGGAATTTTGAAAGATTGTGTTATAGGAATAATGGTTTGTGTTCCTGAATAATTATCTTCAAGATAAGCAGAATGGATATTTTGATTCCAGTATTGAGGTTCAAATTCGAAATAGTAAACCTGTCTTCTCAATCCGCTTAAATGTATAAATAATGTATCTGTAAGAATGATCATCGATCTTCTTTCAATGGCAAGCGTATTTTCGTTTCTTTTCAACCCAATATTTTCACCAAAATTTGTTGGTTTGAAAGCATCTTTCATATCAACATCATTAGAATAATTTTCATTGAATTGTGCAACAGTTCCGTCTAATAAAACAGATTCTCCGTTAACCATTAAAGTAAGATTGATTCTTAATTGTTGTAAAACGGATGATTCCCGAGTTACTAAATTACTTCCGGCAGCTTTTGCTTTTTCTGTAAAATTTACTGCTCCATTAGTAAAAGGTGCATATACTAAAAATGCCTGGCCGGATTCAATGTTGGTATTTCCTCCGGTATAACTTCCGGAAGCGGGAACAATTGTATAACCTGGCGACGGTGCATTGCTGGAGAAAGTTTGAAAAGCACCATACCCATACACAGAGTACATGGTGTTTGTTAATTTGGGATCCCAGACATAAAAATTTCTTTGCACTCCTCCGGATATTGTAACACTATCAAAATTAATAGCAGAAGGATAAGGATTTCCTATTGATTCAAAAAATCCTGCCATAACATTGGTAACATAAGGAACATTTGATGGAGAAAAAACGATACCTGTTGTTCTTAATTTTGTAGGGGAAGGTGGGCTGTTAAATAATGTTGCAGACCGGTCTCCCCGTACAAAAAGCATATAGCCTTTCGAATTCACCACCGGTAAAGCAGTGCTTGCAATGCCAGTCCATCCTGCAGTAAAACGATCAAAAGTTTTAATGCCCGATCCACCCACTGCAACAGCGTCAAATCCTGGCGTTGGATGTACGGTAGCATTGGCCACATCACTGGCAATCTGAGTTCCGTACCCAGGTTTTGGATTTGCATTCGGGGATGTTGAACCTTCCTGCCATGATTGTTTAATAGTTTGTCCGGTTGTAGGTGTGGCTAAAAATTGCCACGCTTTAGTATGTGGCGGAATATATCTTTCCACAGTTACGTTTCCAAGTATAGAGTTCCCAGATATAATTTTTCCTAAAAGTGCCGTAGCGGTGTCGGAAGATACGAGTGTCAGATTGTTATTGGTATTGATAGTAGAGTTGGAAACGTTCCCATATAACAAAGCTGACAAAACTCTTAATGTATCATTTAAGGTGTTATTAATAATAGTACCGGTTGAATTGCTGTTGATCAGCGTAGATATATTTTTACCGGTAAACCAGTTTCCTGAAATTGTTTGAGCCGATCCTGTTCTTTTTGTTTCCAGAATGCCTTGGTATGCCGTAAAAAATCCTCCGGTATTAAAAACGTTGCCATATAATTGTAGATGCCCATTTGTAATGGTGATTACAGCCGGTGATGTCATGTTTATATCCCTGGTAGCCTGAACGGTAGTAATAGTTGGTAAATAAGTATATCCTCCGGTTACCTGAATATCCGTTGTTTGATCGGGCACCACATTATCTTCCCAATTGAATGGATTTGTCCAGACAACAGAATATTTTCCAACCCATGAACCGGTATTTGGTTTAACCCATTCGTCTGCCCCAAGATCCGGATTCAGTCCATTACGTGTATTACCATCAATGTCTTCTGTAAAATTTGTAATGGGCGTTCCTAAATTATTAAGAGAGGCGTTTGACGCTGAAACAATATGCAGATCAGTAGCAGATGTAAACACAGGCAATATATTAACGGAGCTGGTATTGCCGCCAAAGCCTGCTGCAAGATCTGTTAAAGCCGTACGGTCGCTGGTAAGAAAACCAAGATCCGCACTGGCAACGTAATAATCATTATAATCAATAGACGCAAAAACAGTTTTTGGAACCATAGACATGATCGCATAATGTTTTCCTGTCTGCGTTTGAGTATTTACAAAAATATTGTTCCGTAAATTAACGGATGCTGTTCCGGATGCCGTTAAAGTTTGCAGATAAGCAGCAGGATATCCAGATACATTTTGATTGGTGTTCAAATAAACAGTATTGAAAAATATATTATATACACCACCAAGATTTGTAACAATACCATAACCGTTTTCATCATAATCACGGGAGATATAACCATAAGCGGCAATATCGGAAATGAAATTATTGAATATGTTCAGATTCGCGTTGGTAGAAGTTGATCCTAAAAATATTCCGTTGGCACCCCAACCGGATATACTGGTATTTTTAATATTGGATATTTTATTTTTATAAATATTGCCTCCGGAAATGGTACCATACACTCCTATGCCTGTTGCAGTAATGGAAGTTGTAGATGTTATACCGGTAATGGTATTATTAAAAACCTGACAGTCGGATTGCTGATATATTTCTA
>JBKJSZ010000262.1:0-7113 GCA_046593675.1 Ferruginibacter sp. | reverse complement strand
CAGGTAAACATTAAAGAACAAATTTTTGAAGTTACTAATCTTGATACAGTTATTGCAGAAGTAACCGCAGATTTTGCCGAAATAATTTTGGAAAAAAAAGCAACCATTACTGCTAGTAACCTTGGGCATGCAAAAATTAATGCTTTTCAGTTCAGGCAAGTAATGTCTAATCTTTTTTCAAATGCATTTAAGTTTTCTGTACCTGGTGTTGGGGTCATAATAGAAATATCTTCTAAGCAGTTCAGAGGACAGGAATTAAATAATGAAATTAACTTTACTCCTGCTACTTTCATTGATGAATTAAGTTATTGCCGCATTCGTTTTGAAGATAATGGAATCGGGTTCGACCCTTCCTATAATTCGAAAATCTTTGATGTATTCAAACGGCTTCATGGGAATGAAGAATATGCCGGAACCGGAATTGGCCTATCTATCGTTAAAAGAATTATTAACAACCACAATGGTATTATTACAGCCACCGGTAAACCAGGTAAAGGGGCCATTTTTGAAATGTATATTCCAGTATAGAAAATATATAGATCGTTCCTTTCTAAATAGGCATGATTTACTGCAGGATTAATTTATTCGTTGCTTTATTTGAACAACACTTAATTTTGCCGAGCAAAAATTTTCAACATTAATCAAAAATCATGAGTACAGTAAAGGTTGCAATTAATGGCTTCGGCCGTATAGGAAGGCTTGTTTTTCGCCAGATCTATAATATGAAGGGAATAGACGTGGTAGCGATCAACGACCTTACCAGTCCGGATGTGTTGGCACATTTATTAAAATATGATAGTGCACAGGGCAGATTTGGACAGGAAGTAACGGCCACTGAAAATGCAATTGTGATAAATGGGCATGAGGTTAAAATTTATGCTCAAAAAGATCCTGCGCAAATTCCATGGGGAGCGCATAATGTAGATGTGGTAATTGAGAGTACAGGTTTTTTTACAGATAAAGCTAAAGCAGAAGCGCATCTTACGGCAGGTGCTAAGCGGGTTATTATATCTGCTCCGGCCACCGGTGATCTTAAAACAGTTGTATTTAATGTGAATCACCAGATACTCGATGGAACTGAAACCGTAATCAGTTGTGCAAGTTGTACTACCAATTGCCTGGCACCAATGGCAAAAACACTGAACGATTCTTTTAAAATTGTTACCGGAATGATGAGCACTATTCATGCTTATACCAATGATCAGAATACATTAGATGCGCCTCATCCAAAAGGTGATCTTCGCCGTGCACGGGCTGCCGCCGCTAATATTGTTCCTAATAGTACCGGTGCTGCAAAAGCCATCGGCCTTGTGTTACCTGAACTAAAAGGTAAGTTAGATGGAGGAGCGCAGCGTGTTCCGGTGATCAGCGGTTCTGTCACAGAATTATATACAATACTGGAAAAGAAAGTTACCATTGAAGAAGTAAATGCCGCTATGAAAATGGCAAGTAATGAGAGTTTCGGATATACGGAGGATGAGATTGTAAGCAGTGATATTATCGGAATTAATTTCGGTTCTTTATTCGATGCAACACAAACGAAAGTAATTAGTATGGGTGAACAGCAAATGGTAAAAACAGTAAGTTGGTATGATAATGAAATGAGCTATGTATCTCAATTAGTAAGAACAGTAGAATACTTTGCCGGAATTATTAAATAATTTTTGATTTTAGTTGTTCTTTTTTGAGCCTGAAATAAATGTATAAAAAAAAGGGAGCGATTTTGCTCCCTTTTTTATTGAATAATATTTTTATTTATCAAGCTTT
Source organism: Ferruginibacter sp. (assembly GCA_046593675.1). Taxonomy (GTDB): domain Bacteria; phylum Bacteroidota; class Bacteroidia; order Chitinophagales; family Chitinophagaceae; genus Ferruginibacter. The sequence goes on along the minus strand of JBKJSZ010000262.1, from coordinate 5,346 downwards.
AAAAGCTTTACGGTACTTATAATCTTTCCTCTTTCATCCCGAACCACAAGAACGTATGATCCCGGAGTATAATGATGCATGTTCAATTCTTCAGTCCTCATCCCCGTAAGGGCAACTTTTCGCTGAAGGATTCTTCCCAAAACATCAGATATCTCTAAGGAAACTTTCTGTACTACAGAGGTTTCAAACTTAACATATAAGATCTCCATTACAGGGTTAGGATAAACCGTAATTTTTTTAATACCTGTATAAACTGAAATACTATCTTGATTGGTCCTGCTCATTATCAAAGGCTGGTGAAAGCCTTGGGTATATAAGATTTGGCCGTTGTTTTCAGTCTCCGTTTTTGGTTCGCCTAATGTCCATTCCAGTATAAAGTTTCTTACCGTACTCATTCCGCCATACGCTGAAATTATTTCAGGAATAGGTCTGATCTCTGTAAGAGAAGAATAGGCAGGACCTGATGCAAAGCATGTAGCAATGGCAACTGCAAGCGATGTAACCGTACTGGAGCCACAGTTGTTTTTTGCAAAGCAGGTCACTAAACCTTCACGAGTTCCCCACTTCACTGTTATAGAATTATTACCCTGTCCCGAAGTAATCTGTGCACCTTGAGGAACTGTCCATATATAGCTGGTAGCACCAGGGACAGAAGCCACGGAATAAAGTACACCGGTTGCGCTGCTACAGTTTGAAGTAGGACCGCTGATACCTGTTGGCTGAGCTGGGAATCCGGTAATTTGTAAACAAGAACTTGGTCCGCTTCCACAGGCATTATTTGCTTTTACACAAATATTTCCAAAAGTAAAGGTGGATGTTGTTTGAATGGTTATGCTTGTTGTACCCTGACCACTTACAAAGCTCGCACCTGCTGGTAATGTCCATGTATACGATGTTGCAATAGGAACTGCGGCAATGCTAAACGTTTTGATGGTACCGCAATCTCCATTCACCTGCCCCGATATAGAACCGGGTGTCTCTGGTACAGATTGTATAAACAATGATCTTTCCGTAAGTGAATTGCTTTGGCCACAGGCATTGGAAGCGGCCACCACAAGTTTTCCTCCGCCATAATTGGCAGGGAAACTAACTATTACGCTGGTACTTCCTTGTCCGCTTACGATTGATGCACCACGCGGAGCTGTCCAAACATAATGTGAAGTGTTTGGAACGGCAATTATAGAATAAGTTCCCTGAGAATTGCATGAAACAACAACTGCACCTGTTATGGATCCCGGAGAAGCAGGCACAACTCCTGTTGAGTTAGTGTTAACATTCGCAGAACCTTTGCAGCCATTATTATCTGTTACCATTACTGAATAGTTGGTAACCTGATTTGCTGTGATGGCTGGCGTTGTGGCATTCGTACTCCATAAGTAAGCGGTATAACTTCCACCTACAGAAAGAAGCGTTGAACTTCCACCGCAAAAACTAAGTGTTCCACCTATTACAGGAACAGGATTGCTATACGCCACTATGTTTCGTGTAGCAGAACCTTGACATCCATTATTATCAGTGACTGTTACAGTATAATTTCCTACGGCAGATACAGTTATGGAAGGAGTTATAGAAGTATTATTCCACAAATAACCGGAATAACCTGGCGTAGCTGTTAGGGTAACGTTTCCTGCAGGGCAGTAACCACCTTTGCCTGAAATAGATGGAACAGGATTAGCGAATATTTGTGTGTTTACTGAATTTGATGCAGAACATCCGGCTGCATTGGTAACAGTAACAGAATAAAATCCTGCACCGTTTACTAAAGCTGTTTGGCTGCTTACGCCTGTACTCCATGCATAAGAGGCATATCCAGATCCGGCATCAAGGGTCGTATTTCCTCCCTGGCAGAAAGAAAGATTACCGGTTATAGTGGGAGCCGATAATGTAGTATACATCGTTGTAACCTGGGCGCTGGTTGCTTTACAACCTGCAGCATTGGTAACGATAACGGAATATTGTCCGGGCGTTCCCACCATAATAGTTTGAGTTGTGGCGCCCGTATTCCATAAATAGCTGGAATGTGAACCTGCATTAAGCGTTGTATTATTTCCCTGGCAAATTTGAAGCGTACCTGAAATATTAACTGTAGGAGTTGAATTCATTGTAACAACAGTGGCTGTAGATTGAGTGTTTGAACAGCCTGAACCATCATTATATGTCACCGTAAAATTTCCCGCTGTTTTCACTACAATGCTTTTTGAAGTAGCACCATTACTCCACGTGTTACCGCTAAGTTGACTGGAAGTAAGCGTTACACTATCACCCGGGCATAAGGAGAGCGGACCATCTGCAGAAATTGTAGGTATTACCTGAACCCTGCTGGTCACAACAACCTGGTCAGTGTAAGTACAACCGGAGGAAGTTACTGTTACACTATATGTTCCCGGGGAAGAAACGGATTTTGTATCTGTTGTTTCACCGCCCGGAGACCATAAATATGAACTGAAAGAGGATGGATTGGTTTCTTTTCCTATAGCTACTGCATCAATAGCATTAAAACCATTGACAGCCCCTGAATTCATGGCTATCCTTACTTCGCTTACATTGAAGGAAGTTTCTGTAAATGTAATCCGCTTAATATTGGAAGCTTCTCCGGTAGATTGTGCGTTACCGGTATATACTGTTTCGTAAACTCCTGACGCATTTTTTACAAATACGGTATCAATTGATCCTGGATTGAAAGTCTCATAAATTTCTATATAGTTTACATGAGCTGCACCCGGGAATTGTAGAACAAGATATTCCCTGCTGCTATCTGCAGTTTCGCTTGTCCAGCTCTTTTTGTTTACGCCATAGGTAGGGTAGACATCAGGGATACCTAATACCTGCACTGCGCCATAATCGTGGGTTGAGTTCTGCGAACTAAAACCAAGTACCCGATTAGCAAAGCGCTTCTCTCCGCCAACGGCTGTAAGCGTATTGGTTCCTGATGGACATAATGTAAGTGAACCATTAATTTTTACAGCCCCGGAATTGGCAATCAGTTCTGCCATAATCATGGGTCTGCCGGCAGACTTAAATTCAACAAGGCCTGATGCGTCTATTGCTGAACGGAAATAAGCATTGTCTCTAATTGAATCTCCTTCCCATTGAATTCCTAATGGCATAAAACCTTCCGGTGCATCTACCTGGGCAATTCCAATGTAATAATCTTCATTACTCAAAGAAGGAGGTGCGTTAAAATAAAAACTGTTATAACTGTTCACAAAAGATTCTGGAACCGTAAGTGTATCTGATCTTGCTATAATAGTTCCGCTGGTATTTAATGCTACAGCAAATAATTGTTTGTTTTTTGCGCCGGGTGTCAGATAAGCTTTGACAGCATTCACTGTTCCGCAAGCCAACATGTGGTGTTTAACCAGAATAAGACCATCGTTGGTATCAAAACCTCCTTCTGTTATAGGTCCGTTATTATCTGCATGTGATACAAGGTTACCGGTTACCTGCTGGATATAAAAATTGCGGTTATTGCTTACAATGTTTTCACCAGTTTGTGCCTCAATTCTTATAATTATGGAATCCTTTTCCTGAACCGAAGGTGCCCATCCTGTGAAATTAACTCGACCGATTGTATCTGGTCCTACTGTTAGTGATGTTGAAGTTGCATACCTGTTTATACCTGTATTACTTTTTACATCAAGGTAAACGGTAAATGTTTTTTCTGAACCTGAATGATTGCTGATTAATCCCTGAATAGGATTATTAGTAAACATGGGTGCAATATTTCCAAGAGCATACACATTCAATACTTCTACACTGTCAGCATAATCCGCAGAGCCTAATCTTGTTTCGGGCCTGTATTTGGTAGAAGGAAGAATAGTGGGTAATGCAGATCCTTTCCCAACAAAGCTCCTCATGAGATTAACGGAATCTTGTTCGTCTTGTCCTATAATACTCGCATTGGCATCAGTGCTTAATGTAATATTTGACGTGGGCAGATTGGTGCTGTCATTACTAAATTCGCAGGCTACATACAATCCACTTGATGTGTAGTTGAACGGACTTGGTAAGGAGAAATCGATTTTGTATTTACCTGTTGTTGCAGGTATCCACAAACTGTCATTAGGAACATTCACTTGTGTCATTCCACTAATGGCAGTTGACCAGGAAACGGTTTCTTTAGCACGATACCTTACAGTATATGAAGACGAACCGGCTGAAGCTGTCCATTGTAACTGGGCGGAACTGTTAGTGATGGTACTGGTAAACAAAGCTTCCGGTGTATAACAAACCAATGTACCTGGTGTTATAAAATTTGGTCCGTCTGCGAAAGCTCCGGCACCTGTAGCACAATATGCACTCACACCCCATTCATAATTCGTACCTGCCTCAATTAAAGTATCAATTTTGATATTGTTGGTAATTGAATTGGCGGTGTACCATGTTAAAGAACCAATTCTCCTGTACCTCACAGAGTAGTAATTGGAGCCACTCACCGCGGCCCATGAAAGACGTGCAGTATCTGTATTCAACAATCCAACCACTAGAGATGCAGGAGTTCCGCAATCAGAACTTAAAGTAGTAAAACTGGTTCCTATTGCATCAGACGAAGAACCTGCGCAACCTGCATACACTTGCCAGATATAGGTTTTGTTTTGAATTAAACCTGTTGCTGTAAATGTTGTTTCATTACTAACGGTACTGTCTAAAATCCAGTTTGCACTGTCAATGGCTTTATACTGTATGTAATATTTATTTACAGTGGAGGAAGGCGACGTCCATGCAAAAGTTGCAGAAGTTGTACTGATACTCTGCATTGCTGCATTAACAGGTGCCTGGCAACCTAACAGGTTATCAGTAGAAAAAAATACAGACGAAGAATAAGGAGAGTTTGTTGCACAATTACTTCGCACCTGCCATTCATAATCTGCCGGAACAAGACCGGATAAGGAAAGGTTGCTGCCACTTGGTACGTTAACAATTGTCCAGGCAGTATCATTACGACCTATTGTGTCGGTCGTATTTTGAAGATACAATTTAAATCCTCCTCTGGTGGCAAAGCTTTGTGGTGCAGCAAGTGTAAAACCAATTGAATTAATATTGGTATTGTTAACGATATGTGATGCCTGCATTTCTGCCGGTGTAATCAGGTAAAAACCACGCTGGTATTGTATGCCGCCTTGTGGGCTGCTTTGCTGTGAACCTGCTCCGTTATTCGGTAGCACAGTTAACTGCCCCAGGCTATACTGTGAGAAAGCTATGAAGAATACCAGCGTTGCCATCAGTCTTTGCTGGATCTGGCTGCGGGTATATTCTTTAATTTTCATAATAATTTAATTAAGCCATGAAATATTCATTTCAACGGTGATGCATACATTGAATTAACGGGCCTTGTTGGCTTCATTA
>JBKJSZ010000205.1:0-7281 GCA_046593675.1 Ferruginibacter sp. | reverse complement strand
CGCCGACAAATAATAAGGAAATAAGCATGTAGAAAGCCAATGGTTACGATGTTTGGACAGGGGTTCGACTCCCCTCGACTCCACAAGAGGAAACGTTAACAGCGTTTCCTCTTTTTTATTTTAATATTAGCTATCAATTATTGATGAGGAGTGAAAAATACCGCTAAGTAAAAAGGTTACTATCAAGTTAAAGGGATTCGAACTCACGCAAGTTACAAAAATGCTATATGAACACGCTGGATATATAGCTCCAATCCGGAATTTGAAGAGACATGATAAATCAAAACATACATAAGAATATTAAAAATAAATGGATAAAAATGGACTGTATTAAGAATAGTATTAGTTTTGTTAACCATTTGGTTAAAATATGACAAAAATAAAAAGAGATTCAGGAGCAGAAGAAAAGATACTTGCATCAGCGAGGAAAGTCTTTGTCGCCAAAGGAATGGCGGGTGCTCGCATGCAGGATATAGCGGATGAGGCAGGAATCAACAAAGCCCTGCTCCATTATTATTTTAAAAACAAGGAACAACTGTTTCAAACCATTTTTTCGGAGATCATTGGGCAATTGGTACCAAGGATAAAATCCATTTTACTTTCAGACCTGACCTTATACGAAAAGATAGAGCAGTTCTGTGATCAATACATCAGCATAATCTCTCAAAACCCCTACCTGCCCATATTTATACTGAATGAAATGCACAAGCAGCCTTCCAGATTTATCATGAAAATATTTGGGGGTGAGTTACCGGATCTTACCAAATTTACCGCGCAGGTAGAAAAGGAAGTTAAGGCTGGTAAAATAAGACCCGTTAGCCCAGTTCACTTAATTATGAACATGATGAGCCTCACTATTTTCCCATTTTTAGGGAAACCCATGTTAAGTGCCATACTTCAGATAGACGAGTTACAATTTCAATTGGCCATGGAGCAGAGAAAAAAAAATATCCCCCAATTTATATTTGACGCCATCCAAAAATAATATTTTATGCATTATTTAACTAACTGGTTAAGCAAAAAGGTATTGATTGTACTTGTGTTATGTCCCGCCTCTTTACTGGCACAAAGCCTTACCATGCAACAGGCATACGAGTCTGCGCAGAAACACTATCCTGTGACTAAACAGAAAAAACTGGTACAGCAAACAGCCAGTCTTAACATTGACAATCTCAGCAAGGGAAATCTCCCGCAGATAAACATTGGCGGGCAGGCCAGTTATCAATCTGATGTAACGAGTGTAAATATTCCCATCCCGGGGATTTCGATTGATAAGCCCAGCAAAGATCAATACAAGATCACCGCTGATGTTAGCCAGTTATTATATGACGGTGGTCTTATCAGGCAGCAGCAGCAAATACAAAACCTGAATGCAGGCGTTGAAGAACAAAAGGTGGAAGTAGAGCTTTATAAATTGAAAGAGCGCATCAGCCAGGTTTACTTAAGCATTTTATACATTGATGAGCAACTGAAGCAGGTAGATCTGATCAAAACAGATATTAATACAGGCATTAAAAAAGTACAGGCGCTGGTGGACAACGGCGTAGCATTGAAATCCAACGTAAATGTACTGAAGGTAGAATTGCTTAGAAATAACCAACGTACTATTGAATTATCAGCTTCCAGAAAAAGTATGGTAGATGTACTGGGCCTGTTTATGCAGCAATCATTACCCGCAACTATTGTTCTTCAGAAACCTTTGGTCGAAGCCACGCATACAGATGATATTGTACGTCCCGAACTCGATCTGTATGTAAAACAGAATCAGCTGCTTGAACAGCAACATGCACTTATCAGAGCAAAGAATCTTCCGAAAGCAAGTGCTTTTGTACAGGGGGGATATGGAAGACCGGGATTGAATTTTTTTAAAAATTCTTTTGAGCCTTATGGTATTGGCGGGGTTCGCCTGAACTGGTCACTCGGGGGTTTGTATACTGCCAAAAAAGAAAAACAACTGGTAGAGATAAACAAACAGTTTATTGACGTGCAGAAAGAAACGTTTCTCCTGAGTACACAGACACAGGTAAAGCAGCAACAGTCTGACATTGATAAACTACAGCAATTGATTTTATCAGATAGAGAGATCATTGAACTGCGGGTTTCAGTTAAAACTGCGGCAAACGCACAATTGGATAACGGTGTGATCACGGCTAATGATTATTTGCGCGAAGTGAATGCGGAAGATCAGGCGCGTCAGTTATTGATTACTCACCAATTGCAATTATTACAAGCGCAGGTGAACCTGCAGTTAACCACCGGAAAATAAACAGACAGCATAAACATACAATATGAAACAACTTACAATTTCGGCAATGCTTTTCTTACTGGTTGCCTGCAGCGTTAAAAAGAATCAGTTTGATGCGGAAGGAAATTTTGAAGCCGATGAAACCATTGTGTCTTCAGAATTGCCAGGTCGTATTACACAATTTGCGGTTGATGAAGGCGACACCATTGCCGCAGGTACCGTTATTGGGAAAGTGGATGCTCTGAATATTTCACTGCAGAAAGAGCAGGTGGAAGCGAGCATCAGTGCACTTAGTCAGAAAACAATGGATATATCTCCACAGGTCAAATTGTTACAAGACCAGCTCGCAGTTCAACAAACCCAGTTGCAGAATCTTTTACATGAACAGTCTCGTGTTGAAAGATTGGTAAAACTAGACGCAGCAACAGGCAAACAGCTGGATGATATCAAATTCCAGGTAGACGCCCAGCATAAACAGATGGCTGTTACAAAGCAACAGATCAATGTGCAGGTAAACAATACGATTACCCAGAACAGAAGCGTTTTAAGTGAAGCAGCACCATTACAAAAAAGAGCCGAGCAATTAAAGGATCAGATGGATCGGGCCAATATCATAAACCCCATCAAAGGAACAGTGATCGCCAAGTATGCTGAAGTAGGAGAAATAACTGCGGCAGGCAAAGCCTTGTATAAAATAGCAGATCTGTCGATCATTACTTTACGTGCTTATGTGACAGGTGATCAGTTATCCGCCATCAAACTCGGTCAGTCTGTAAAAGTGTTTACAGATAAAGGCAAAGATGCCTATACAGAATACGCCGGAACAATTACCTGGATATCTGGGAAAGCAGAGTTTACACCCAAAACTATCCAGACAAAGGATGAACGGGCGAATCTTGTGTATGCTGTGAAAATAAAAGTAAAGAACGACGGGTTGCTGAAGATCGGCATGTACGGAGAAATCAAATTATAAAGACATGCCAGCAGTAATTGTTGACCATATCACTAAAACATACGGTACTAAAAAGGCTGTTGTAAAAGCATTGGATGATGTGTCATTCAGCGTTGAGCAGGGTGAACTCTTTGGTATCATCGGTCCTGATGGAGCAGGTAAAACAAGCCTGTTCAGGATACTTACCACTTTGTTACTTGCTGATTCAGGAAATGCAACGGTAGATGGAGATGATGTGATCAAAGACTATAAGTCCATTCGTAAAAAGGTGGGTTACATGCCGGGTAAATTTTCCTTGTATCCTGATCTTACTATTGAAGAGAACCTGCATTTTTTTGCAACGATTTTTAATACAACTGTCTCAAAAAATTATCACATTATTAAAGACATATACGAACAGATTGCACCGTTTAAAGATCGCCGTGCCGGGAAGTTATCCGGCGGAATGAAACAGAAACTTGCACTCTGCTGCGCCTTGATCCATAAACCAACCGTCCTGTTTCTGGACGAGCCAACCACCGGTGTTGATGCTGTATCAAGAAAAGAATTCTGGGTCATGCTGAAAGAATTGAAACAACAGGGGATTACCATACTCGTATCAACTCCTTATATGGACGAAGCGAGCCGCTGTGACCGCGTGGCTTTGATACAGAACGGTAAAATTCTGCAGATTAATACACCCCAGGGTGTGACACAACAGTTCGGCAGAAAATTGCTGGCTGTAAAAGGGCCGGACATGCTCGGGTTACTGAAGCAGTTAAAAACAACAACCGGTGTGCAGGATGTTTATCCATTCGGAGAATTTCATCATGTGGTTCTAAAAGAAGGAATTGATACAATAATAACGCCTTTCGGTAGCATTTTAAAAGAGGTGAGCCCTGATATCGAAGATTGTTTCATCGCTTTAATGAAAGACTATGGATAATAAGAAAGCAATAACAGCAAAACATCTGACCAAACGATTCGGCGATTTTACAGCCGTGGACGAAATTTCATTTGAAGTAAGTAAGGGGGAAATCTTTGGTTTTCTTGGTGCTAACGGTGCCGGGAAAACAACGGCAATGCGAATGCTCTGCGGCCTGTCATTACCCAGTTCAGGTGAAGCAACCGTTGCAGGACTTGATATATTCAAACAGAACGAGGCAATCAAAAAAAAGATCGGGTATATGAGCCAGAAATTTTCTTTGTATGAGGATCTGACTGTAAAAGAAAATATCCGTTTTTATGGTGGCATTTATGGGAAAACAAATGCTTTTATTAAAGAAAAAACAGCACAGCTTTTGCAACAACTGCACCTTGTAAATGAAGGAGGGTCGCTTGTAAAGTCACTCCCTCTGGGATGGAAACAAAAGCTCGCATTTTCCGTAGCGATTTTTCACGAACCGGAAATCGTGTTTCTTGATGAACCAACAGGTGGGGTAGATCCGGTTACAAGAAGGGAATTCTGGAACATGATCTATGAAGCTTCTGCAAAAGGCATTACCGTTTTTGTTACCACCCACTATCTCGATGAAGCAGAATATTGCAACCGCGTGTCGATCATGGTGGATGGAAAAATTGAAGCACTGGACACGCCTTCGAGGTTGAAAGAACAATACAAAAGTAAAAGCATGGATGAAGTGTTTTTACAACTCGCAAGAAAGGCAACCCGGTCAGACGGATAAATTATCTTGAAAATCATCGCATCAGAATGAAACAATTTAAAAGTTTTGTCAAAAAGGAATTCTATCACATTTTTCGTGACAGGAAAACGATACTGATATTATTAGGCATGCCGATTGTGCAAATCATCATTTTCGGGTTTGCCTTAACGAACGAAGTAAAGAATTCAAAATTTGCAGTGCTTGATCAGTCACACGATGTGGCTTCGGCAGCACTTATCAGGCAACTCGATGCAAGTCGTTATTTTGAACTGCAATCAAGCCTACACAGCTATACTGAAATCGCGGACGCGTTTAAAAAAGGGACAATAAAACTTGCCATTGTAATACAACCTCATTTCAATGATGATTTGCTGCACCAAAATAAAGCGCAGGTACAACTGGTGGCAGATGCAAGTGATCCCAATGTAGCCAATACGCTTGTCAATTATGCCAGCGCAATTATTATCGATTACCAAGGACATCTTACACAGGATAAAAAACTGCCTTATACAATCAATACAGAAATAAGAATGTTGTATAATCCGCAACTAAAAGGTGCTTACAATTTTGTGCCTGGTGTAATGGCGATGGTTTTGTTGCTGGTTTGTACAATGATGACGGCCATCACTATCGTAAAAGAAAAAGAGATGGGAACCATGGAAATCATGCTGGTATCGCCATTGCGGCCACATCTGATCATTGTGGCCAAAGCTGTACCTTATCTTTTATTGTCGATAGTGAACATCATCAGCATTTTATTGCTCAGTGTATTTGTGCTGGATGTGCCCATAGCAGGAAGCCTGCCATTGTTAATGGCGGAAAGTATATTATTTACGATTGTTTCCCTGTCATTGGGGTTACTGATTTCTGCTGGTGTTGCATCACAGCAGACAGCCATGTTCATTTCCTTAGTAGGCATGTTTCTGCCCACCATTATGTTCAGTGGATTTATGTTCCCGATAGAAAATATGCCTAAACCGTTACAGGTAATATCTAATGTTGTTCCCGCCAAATGGTATTATATCATTGTAAGATCCGTTATGATCAAAGGATTAGGAATTAAGGCGGTACTGAAAGAAACACTGATTCTTTTAGGTATGATGGTTTTCTTTCTAGGCATGGCATTTAAACAATTTAAAATACGGTTGTCTTGAGAACATTGAAATTCATATTACAGAAAGAATTCCGGCAGATTTTCCGAGACCCCGCTATTGTACGAATGATCTTTATACTACCAATCATACAGTTGATTGTTCTTCCGATGGCTGCGGACTACGAAATCAAAAATATCCAGTTGGCAGTGACGGATCATGACCATTCTGTTTATTCTCAAAAACTGGTCAATAAGATTACTGCGTCGGGATATTTTCACCTGGTAGAATACAACAGCAGTTATCATCAATCATTTCAGGCAGTTGAAACGGATCGTGCCGATCTGATCTTGGAAATACCGCAGCATTTTGAGAAACAACTGGTACGTGAAGATGCATCAACCGTTTTTATCGCGGTCAACGCAATTAATGGTGTAAAGGGAAGCCTTGGAAGTGCGTATCTCCGTAATATCATATCAGATTATAACCGCGAAGTGAGAACAGCGTGGATCCAGTTGCCGAAATTCAGCCAGCAGCCAACCATTGAAATCACCACTTCCAACTGGTTTAACCCCCTGATGAATTATAAATATTTTATGGTTCCGGGGATACTTGTTTTGTTGCTGACTATCATCGGGATCAATCTTACAGCTATCAATATCGTAAGGGAAAAAGAAATCGGTACCATTGAACAGATCAATGTAACACCCATAAAAAAATATCAGTTCATTCTGGGTAAACTGATCCCTTTCTGGATATTAGGATTGGTTGTAATGACATTGGGTTTAATTGTTTCGCGTGTGGTATACGACATTGTTCCACTTGGCAGCTTTCTGACGATTTATGTTTTTGCTGCTGTGTATTTATTAGCAGTTTTGGGGCTGGGTTTATTAATATCCACCTTCGCTTCCACGCAACAGCAGGCAATGCTGATCTCTTTTTTTATCATGATGATATTTGTACTTATGGGCGGCCTTTATACTTCCATAGACAGTATGCCAGAATGGGCGAAATGGATCGCACAGTTCAATCCTATTTCTTATTTTATTGAAGTAATGCGGATGGTGGTTTTAAAAGGCAGCGGTCTGGCTGACATCCGTCAGCAGTTGTTAATTGTTTCCGGTTTTGCGGTAGCAATAAATGGCTGGGCAATTTATAGTTATAGGAAAAGAAATTAATTTTTTTTTGGCAGAAGTTTTATTCTCTGATGCCGAATTTAAAAAGTTGTTGATGATAAGTTACTGACAAATAATATTAAACTACAAGGCTGCTATGCAATTTGTAAATCTTTTAGAAGTGATAAAAAAGGAACAAGAGGTTCAATATTTATCTCCGCATGTTTTTATAGAA
>JBKJSZ010000075.1:0-8501 GCA_046593675.1 Ferruginibacter sp. | reverse complement strand
CTGACTCATAATCAGGTGGTCCCTGGTTCGAGCCCAGGTGGGCCCACTTGAAAATCAAAGGTTTCAGTGAGTAGCTGAAACCTTTACATTTATACATCAACTACTCCACGATCTAATTTTTTCCAGAGGAAATATTGGTTTAGAAAGCTTTTTTAATAAATAATGTCATATAAATTAAGCTTTGATCAAAAAAGAATTTATAAACATCATTCGTCATCGATCTCTACATCATTTAATTTAACACACAAAAAAATGCAGCCAAATTAATTTGGTATCATATCAGCATAAATCATGAAAATCAAAAATATCATTCTCGACTTAGGCGGTGTATTGTTAGATATAGATTATAACCTTACGGCTACATCATTTGAAAATATGGGCTTCAGTGAATTTAAAAATATGTATTCCCAATATACAGCAGACCCACTTTTTGAAAATCTGGAAACGGGAAAGGTTAGCAATGAAGAATTTTATTGGAGGATGCAAGAGATATCCAAAAATGTTACCGTTAATCAAATCACCCAAGCGTGGAATGCCATGTTACTCGATTTCAGATTTGACAGTTTTAATTTCCTTGAAAAGTTGGCTAAAGACTATAATATATTTCTGTTAAGTAATACAAACGCCATTCATCATGCGGCATTCAGTTTTATTTTTCATAACAAGACGAACCGGTCATTGGATTCATATTTTAAAAATGCATATTATTCACATATCATCGGCTTTCGGAAACCCAATGAAGATATATTTGATTTCGTTATGGAAGATGCTTCATTAAAACCGGAAGAAACATTATTTGTTGATGATTCATTTAATAATATAGAAACTGCGCATAGATTAAAATGGAAAACGCACCTGCTAAAAAAAGGGGAAGTGATTGAAAAAATTCTTCCAAAAATAATACAGGGTTTAAATGGGGGCATTATAGACTCATCTATTTAATAGTGACTAGAAGCTGACTTTTTTACTTTATCTCTTCATAATCAATATAATCCTCTTTACTAACAGGCGTTTTGTTAATAGAGATATCAGGGGGAGTTGATGGCTGAGCTTGTTGTTGCTGTTGTTTTTTCATTTGTTCCTGAACTTTGTGCATGGTAACTTTCATCTGGCGGCTAGTTCTATAGATCGGAATAATGAAATCAACTACTAACTTATAGATGATATAAATAACAAACAACTCAAAAAGAATGCGTAAAATATTCATGCAGACAAAGTTACTTATGGGTAGGCGATTTTGCTGTTAAATTTAAAGAATGAAAAAACTGTTTGCTAAAGAGGTGTTTTATACTATATTTGCTTTACGAAAAGTGAATGAAGGGAACCGGGGTGTTCCCTTCTTCTATTATAGAGACTATGAGCAGGGAAGTACAACTGGAAACGATCAAGGGAATTTTAGCGCCATTACTGGCAGATGATATTTTTTTGGTAGATATCAAAATAAAACCAATTAATAACATCAAAATTTATCTGGAGGCAGATGCAGGATTGCCCATTGAAAGATGCACCCGAATCAACAGATCTTTATATCGTACCATAGAAGAAATGCAATTATATCCGGATGGTAATTTTTCATTGGAAGTTTCTAGTCCTGGCTTAAGTGAACCCTTAAAAATGCATCGTCAATATTTAAAAAATGTGGGAAGAGAATTAGAGGTCACAAAACAGGATGAAACCAAATTAACAGGAAAACTGTTGCGTGTTGACGAAATGAGCATTTCTATTGAATTTACAGAAGGAAAAAATAAAAAAGCGGTGGTACATCAGGTAGAAATACCTTTTTCGGAAATAAAAAGCGCAATAGTTCAGATTAAATTTTAATAACAACATAAAAACCCCAGCCGTCGGGGATGATAATTCTGGCCGGCAAGAATATGGCAAGCATTAACTTAATTGATTCATTCCAGGAGTTTAAGGAAGCCGAAAATATCGACAGACCTACACTTATGAAAGTGATGGAAGATGTATTTAAAACACTCATCCGAAAAAAATATGGCAACGATGAAAACTTTGACGTCATTGTAAATGATCAGAAAGGTGATCTTGAAATTTTTCGTAGAAGAACCATCGTTGATGATGATGATCTGTATAACACACTTACAGAAATTGAATATAAAGATGCCATCAAAATCGAACCGGATTACCAGGTTGGAGAAGAATTATATGAGGAAGTGGACATTCAGAAAGAATTTGGCCGCCGGGCTATTCTTGCCGGTAAGCAAACACTGGCTGCCCGCATCAACGATCTGAAGAAAAATATTTTAATAAAAAAATACGAAGACCGTGTAGGTGAAATTGTAACAGGTGAAGTGTATCAGGTCTGGAAAAAAGAAGTGCTGATACTTGATGAAGATGGCAACGAGATGCTGTTGCCGAAGTCGGAACAGATTCCATCAGATTATTTTAAAAAAGGAGAAACGGTTCGTGCGGTTGTAAAAAAAGTAGAATTAAAAAACAGCCAGGCTGTAATCATACTTTCCAGAACCAGCCCTTCCTTCCTTGAGAAATTACTGGAGATTGAAGTTCCTGAAATTTTCGACGGTTTAATTGTTGTGAAAAAGATCGTTCGTGATCCGGGAGAAAGAGCCAAAGTTGCAGTGGAAAGTTATGACGATAGAATTGATCCGGTAGGTGCTTGTGTGGGAATGAAAGGAAGCCGTATTCATGGCATTGTTCGGGAATTGAAAAATGAAAACATAGATGTAATTAATTTTACAACCAATGTTCAATTATTAATACAACGTTCGTTGACTCCGGCAAAGATCACCAGCATTGACCTGGACTCGGAAAAAATGCACGCAAATGTATATTTGAAGCCAGATCAGGTTTCACTGGCCATTGGAAGACGTGGGGTTAATATTAAACTGGCTTGTGAATTAACCGGATATGAAATTGATGTTTTCCGTGATAACGAAGGCGAAGTAGATGATTTTGATATTGATCTGGAAGAGTTCTCAGATGAAATTGAAGGATGGATCATCGATGAACTTAAACGCGTTGGTTGTGATACCGCCCGTTCTGTATTAGATCTTTCAGCCGATGAACTGGAAAGAAGAACAGATCTGGAAAAAGAAACGATCGCAGATGTGAGAAGAATTTTATCAGAAGAATTTGAAAAGGAATAATCATTGCATAACTTATGCATGTTTAAATTTAAAAATTGATAATTGTTTAAGATCATGTCAGATTTTAAACAGGAAAAAATAAGAATGTCAGAAGTAAATACACCAAGGTTGATGGCTGCTGCCAAAGAATTCAATATCGGCACAAGTACGCTGATAGATTTCCTTGTGTCTAAAAGTTTTAGTGCGGATGACCTTAAACCGAGTAGTAAACTCTCGGTAGAAATGTACCGTGTACTGCAATCAGAATTTCAGCAGGATAAAGCAGCCAAACAAAAAGCAGAAGCGCTGGAACTTCCAAAAGGAGCTTCTGCGGGTGATCAGAAAAAGAAACGTGACGAAGAAGATCTTTCAATAAAAAAGAAAGAGGAGAAGAAAGCTAAAGTGGAAGCGCCCCCTGTAGTGGAAGAAAAACCTATCGAAATTCCTAAGGAAGAAGTGCCTGTTGCCGAAGTAGCACCACCACCTCCACCACCTGTTGAAGAAAAAGCTCCTGAAGTTGTTGCAGAAGTTCCGGCACCGCCGCCTCCGGCACCCGTTGTAGAAGAAACAATTAAAGAATCTATGGTCACTAAAATTGAAGCACCGGAACTTGTGCTTCCAAAAGTGATCGATAAAATAGATCTTTCAGCCATCGATTCTTCTACCCGACCAAAAAAATCAACAAAAAAACCAGTGCCTGCAGAAACGGTGAAAGCGACTCCGCCAACGCCGCCTGCAAATCAAAAAACACCTGAAGCTAAACCGCTAGAGCAAATAATATCAGAGCCGGTAATAATTAAGCCTGCCGCGGAAGCTGCAAAGGAAGATATACCTGCAGTTATTGAAAATATTCAGGCACAAAAATTAACCGGACCCAAAATTTTAGGAAAGATTGATTTACCGGTTGAAAACGATACCCGCCCGAAAAAAGACGACGAAAAACACAAACGTAAAAGAATTCCTCTTCAGAAAAAGCCGGGAACCGTTATGCCTCCCGATCCGGGACGTCAGGGATTTGGTAACCGTCCTCCTATGCAAGGAGGCGGTCAACGAGGCGGATCTCAACAGGGAGGCGGAAATCGTTTTCCTCAAAGAACACCCGCAGGTGCACCGGCTGCAAGAAGAGAAGATAAAACCATAGATGCAAAAGAAATTCAGGATAAACTGAAACAAACACAGGCAAAATTAGCCGGTGGAAGCGGAAGAGGTAAAAGCCTTAAAGCAAAATACCGGAAAGCGAAGCGTGAGGAAATGGCTGAACACAATGGCGCCAATGGCATTGAAGGGAATAAATTACAGGTTACCGAATATGTAACAGTAAGTGAGCTCGCCGGTTTGATGGATGTAAGTTTTGCAGACATCATCAGCAAGTGTATGAGCCTTGGTATTATGGTAAGTATCAACCAAAGGTTAGAGGCTGATGTGATAGAACTGGTAGCCAGTGAATTTAATTTTGAAGTAGAATTTATTGGGGTGGATGATGCAGCGGAGTTGGAAGAAAACGAAGAAGCGGATGCACCTGAAAATCTTATTTCTCGTCCGCCGATTGTTACCATCATGGGTCACGTGGATCATGGTAAAACATCTTTGCTCGATTATATAAGAAATACCAATGTAATTGCCGGTGAGGCCGGAGGTATTACACAGCATATAGGTGCATATGAAGTAACGCTTGAAAATGGCCGTGAGATCACTTTCCTGGATACTCCGGGTCACGAAGCCTTTACAGCAATGCGTGCACGTGGAGCAAAAGTTACTGATATTGCAGTAATTGTTGTGGCAGCGGATGATGCAGTAATGCCACAAACCCGTGAAGCTATATCACATGCACAGGCGGCATCTGTTCCCATGATTTTTGCTATCAATAAAATTGATAAAGACGGAGCCCAACCGGAAAAAATAAAAGAGCAATTGGCGGGTATGAATATACTTGTAGAAAGCTGGGGTGGTAAATTTCAAAGCCAGGAACTCAGTGCAAAGCAAGGTCTCAACGTAGGCGTATTGCTGGAGAAAATTTTGCTGGAGACAGATATTTTAGAACTGAAAGCAAATCCAAACAAACCGGCTAATGGAACTGTTATTGAAGCCTCTCTTGATAAAGGGCGTGGTTATGTAGGAACCATCCTTGTACAAAACGGAACGTTGCGTGCAGGCGATATGATCGTTTCCGGTCAATTTTTTGGAAAAGTTAAAGCCATGTACAATGAGCGTAATCAGCGAATAGAAATAGCGCCTCCTTCTACACCGGTTTTAATTTTAGGATTGAATGGTGCGCCACAGGCCGGAGAAACATTTAAAGTTTTTGCTGATGAAGCGGAAGCCAGAGAAACTGCTTACAGACGTGGACAAATTTTAAGAGAACAGGGAATTCGTTCGAAGAAACATATTACACTGGATGAAATCGGGCGTCGCCTGGCACTCGGAAACTTTAAAGAACTGAACGTTATTATTAAAGGTGACGTGGATGGTTCAGTGGAAGCATTAAGTGATTCATTACAAAAATTAAGTACAGAAGAAATTGTAGTAAAAGTGATTCATAAAGCTGTAGGTGCTATCACGGAAAGTGATGTAACCTTAGCCAATGCATCAGATGCTATTATCATTGGTTTCAATGTTCGGCCTTCTATGCAGGCTGCACGTCTTGCAGAAAATGAAGCAATCGAAATCAAATTATATTCTATCATCTACAACGCTATTGAAGAAATCAGAAGTGCCATGGAAGGAATGCTTGAACCATCGGTTGAAGAGAAAATTCTGGCAAATGTGGAGATCAGGGAAACTTACAAATTTGATAAAGCCACCGTGGCAGGTTGTTTTGTTCTCGATGGAAAAATTGCCCGTAACAACAGAATTCGTTTGGTTCGGGAAGGTATCGTGATTTATACTGGAGAACTGGCGAGTTTGAAACGTTTCCGTGATGATGCCAAAGAAGTTACTTCAAGTATGGAGTGCGGATTGGTGATCAGAAATTACAATGACATTAAAGTAGGAGATATAGTAGAAGCGTTTGAAGAAGTAGAAGTAAAACGCACCTTATAATTTATAATAAGTCAATAACCCATAC
The DNA here is from genome assembly GCA_046593675.1 of Ferruginibacter sp. Taxonomy (GTDB): domain Bacteria; phylum Bacteroidota; class Bacteroidia; order Chitinophagales; family Chitinophagaceae; genus Ferruginibacter. The sequence continues at coordinate 2,333 of JBKJSZ010000075.1, read as the reverse complement.
AATTATTTGTTAAAGGGTTGTTGACTTATCTACATCCATTTTTACAAGGTTAATTTTGGCTCCTCGCAAAATAGTATGAAAATATGAGCATGTTAAAGAGTGGATCAATTGTTTTATTATCCCTTTCCTTTTCTTCGGTATTTGCTCAACCCAAAAAGTTGTTAGCAGATAGAATTGTGGCAGTTGTAGGAAATAAAATTATTCTGGAAAGCGATGTTACCAATTCATTGCTGGATATGGAACGCCAGGGAGTGGAGCTTCCTCCTGATGCAAAATGCTTAACATTGGAACAAAGCTTGGGCATAAAAGCTTTGGTGTTACAGGCAGAAAAAGATTCACTTCCCATTACAGATGAAGAAATTGATCTTGCAATAGACAATCAGATCAGGGGTTTTATAAATGCTTACGGATCAAAAGATGAATTGGAAAGAGTGGCACAACGTTCCGTATATCAGTTAAAAGAAGATTTTCGGGAAGGTTTCAGAGAGCGTAAGTTGGCGGAATCTATGCGTAATAAAATTGTGGAGAATGTAAAAATTACACCTAACGAAGTAAAAGCTTACTTTGAAAAATTACCAACCGATAGTTTGGCATTGTACGAAAGCGAAGTGGAGATCGGGCAAATTGTTAGTTTCCCCAAAGCAAGCCGTGATGCAGAAGAATATGCAATAGAACAATTGAATGATTTTAAAAGACAAATAGAATCAGGAAAAAGAGATTTCAAAACATTAGCATCTTTATATACGGAAGATCCGGGTAGTAAGGAACGGGGTGGCATGTACGAAGTTAACAGGAATAATAAAGATTTTGATCCAATCTGGATGTCTAAAGCGTTCACGTTAAAAGAAGGGCAAATCAGTAATCCTTTTAAAACACGTTTTGGATATCACATCATTCAATTAATTAGCAGATCAGGAGATGATGCCGTCATCCGTCATATTCTAAAAGTTCCGCAGGTTACGCAGGTAGAATTGAAAACAGGTTATACAAAATTAGATTCAATTCGTGCAAAATTAATTGCAGGCACCATCGAATTTGGAGCGGCAGTAAGCAGATACAGTGAAGATGATGCCAGCAAATTCACCGCAGGAAGATTACAGGGAAGAGATGGTTCAGGGTTTTTAACGATCGATCAGTTAGATAAAGATATCATTCCAATCATCCGAAATATGAATCCCGGGGAATATTCCATTCCCGTTGATTTTACTGATGAAAGAGGAAAGAAAGGTGTTAGAATAGTGTATTTAATTAGCCGGTCTCAGCCACATCGTGAAAACCTGAAAGATGATTATAGTAAAGTTTCTGCAAGGGCGTTGGAATTAAAAAAAGAAGAAGCGCTGGAAGTTTGGTTTAAAACCAAGATTAAATCGTATCATATAGAGATTGATAAAGATTTTCAAAGTTGTGCTTCTCTGCAAAAATGGTTAGAGGCTTCGAAGCCTGCAAAATTATAATAAAAAATAAAAAATAATTTGAAGCGTTCCGGTATACTATCGGAACGCTTTATGTTTGCATAGGTTAAATAAATACTTTGATAGAAAAAAAACAAAATAGCGGGAAAGTAGAACGAGCCATTCTGATTGGTATGGTCAAGAAAGATGAAACGGAATTGCAGGTAACAGAATACCTGGATGAACTGGCATTTCTGGCCGAAACAGCAGGCGCAGTAACCGTAGCACGATTCACTCAAAAAATGGCAAGACCCGACAGTAAAACTTTTCTGGGAAAAGGAAAGCTGGAGGAAATAAAGCAATATATACTATCTAAAGGCGATATCGATATCGTGATTTTTGATGACGAATTAACAGGCTCTCAGATCATCAACATTGAAAAAGCCATTGATAAAAAAACAATCGACAGGTCAGATTTAATTCTTGATATTTTTGTTGCGCGTGCAAAAACGGCACAGGCAAAAACGCAGGTGGAACTGGCGCAGTATCAATATATACTTCCGCGTCTCAAAGGTATGTGGAAACACCTGGAGCGTCAAGGCGGAGGCGTTGGTACGCGTGGTCCCGGTGAAACAGAGATAGAAACAGATAGAAGGATTGTAAAAGACAAAATTTCTTTATTGAGAAAACGGCTGGCTGAAATTGATAAACAAGCTTTCACACAAAGAAAAGAACGAGGGGAATTTATCAGAGTGGCATTGGTAGGATATACCAACGTAGGTAAATCCACTATTATGAATGTGCTGAGTAAAAGTGATGTATTTGCAGAGAATAAATTATTTGCCACATTGGATACAACAACACGTAAGGTTGTATTTGAGCAAAGCCCTTTTTTGTTGAGTGATACGGTAGGATTTATCCGGAAATTGCCGCATCACCTGG
>JBKJSZ010000064.1:0-4358 GCA_046593675.1 Ferruginibacter sp. | reverse complement strand
CTTTTTATTATATCGGTTTGTATATTTTTTTTCGGTGTTTCTACAAATGCGCATACGCAATCCACTGCCGTCAGCAATGTAGATTTTAAAGATGCCGCCGCTTTTTCTTTTGCAGGGAAAAGCAATGTTGAAATTAATATCATAACTAAATCTGCCAGTCTATTCAAACATAACCATTTTATTGAAATCAATTATAATTCTGCCATCACTAATCAACCTCCAAATGCTAATGCAGGATCTGATATTTCCATTTCATTACCTACAGATTCGGCAATGCTATCAGGTTGCGCATCCTCAGATCCTGAAAATGCTATATTAAAATTTAAATGGAGGAAAATTTCCGGAGGTTCGGCCATCATTTCTTCCGACATTATCTGTAATCCTATATTAAAAGGTTTGTCTGCCGGAACATACAGTTATGAATTAAAGGTTACCGATACCGGTTTATTATCCCGAATGGATACCGTTATAATTAATGTTCAATCAATGTCCCTGAACTGGCCGGTTTTACCTGCTGCTGTATGTTCGCAGCCATATAAAATTGTAACCTTAGGTTCATCAACAACATTTGGAACAGGCGCATCCCCAATGGATAGTTCCTGGGTGAACAAAATGAAATTGTTTATGCAGCAACGCAATGCGCAGGTTATTGTTACCAATTTAGGTTTAGGTGGATTAACTACTTACCAGGTTTGTCCGTCAGGTTATATACCACCGGCTAATCGTCCGTTACCGGATACTTTACGTAATATATCTGCTGCCATTTCTTTGCAACCAGATGCCATCCTTATTAACTTACCAACAAACGATGCTGCGTCTGCTTTCGCACTTCAGGAAACAAAAGATAATCTTAACCGAATTGTAGCCGTTGCCGATCTCCATCGAATTCCTGTTTGGGTGAGCACTTCACAACCGAGAAATAATTTATCAGCATCACAAACTATTTTATTAACCGATCTGAGAGATTGGATTAATTTAAGATTTGGAAATAAAGCGGTGGACTACTGGTCAGGTTTAGCCAATAATGATGGTACGATACATACATATTATAGTGCAGGTGATGGCATCCATTTAAATAATTATGGTCACCACGTTTTGTTCACCAGAATTTTACAGGAAAAAATTTGGGATACGATTTGCCTGCGACGAAATGCTGCTAACATAATTCCGGTTGCCCGGGCTGGTAATGATATAATTATTGCTTTACCATCAAATACAACTGTTTCAGGAGCAGCATCAACAGATGCGGATGGAAATATTGTTTCTTACAGCTGGAGAAAATACAGCGGAAATAGCGGGGAAACAATCCATTCACCCAATGCTGTTCAAACCTTTGTTTCATTTACCAGTTCCGGAACGTATGGGTTTGAATTAAAGGTAACGGATAACGCTGGTGCAATTTCCAGAGATTCTATATTAGTTACGGTTAATCCTAATTCTCCACCTGTTGCCAATGCGGGAGCAGATAAACTGATCCAGTTACCGGTAAGCCGGGTGTTTGTTGACGGACGGTCTTCTTATGATGCAACAGGTAGTATCGTATCATATCAGTGGAGTTATGTAAGCGGACCTTTCGAAAGTATTATTAGAACTTCTACAAAAGATACAACATCTATTGACTTTGTAAATGATGGTGTATATATTTTCCGGTTAACCGTTAAAGATAATGGCAATCTTTCTTCTACAGATGATGTACAGATTACGGTAAATGCAGCAACATCGTCACTGAGAACAATTAAAGTAAATATTTTCGACGGCTCTGTGTCCTATTTAAATCCCCAATGGAACAACTGGTTTCCTTCCAGTAATGTTAACAGTACGAATTTTAAATATGAAGATGGATCACAAAGTACGGTGAAAGCAAATTTATCGGTAAGTACCATAACAGATAATGGATCGGGTTATGCTTCTGCAGCTACTATGTGTCAGTCTGAAGTTTTACGTTACAATTCACAGCATTATAGTAAAAGAACATTAGCCATAAACGGATTGGTACCAGGCCGCGCCTACAATTTTCAGATATATGCCAGCAAAGCATCCACGGGTTCAGGAAAATCGGTTTTCAGAAATGGAATTATAGGCGATACGATTGATACTGACATCAACATATATGACCATGCAAACCTGAACAATATGGTTGCTTCCAATATAGGAAGAATAGTGATCACCATCACTTCATCAGGCAGCTATAATTACGTGGCAGGTTTTAAAATAACAGAATTAACTTCCGCCCGCTTTTCAAATCCGGCTGAGTTGAATAATCCAAATGATGATGAGCAAATTTTTCCCAATCCATTTACAGAAAATATTATCTTGGATCTGAAGACGATCAGCGAAAAAAGTACGATCAGTATATTGGACTTGTACGGACGGACCATATATTCACAAACGGTGTGTCTGCAAGCGGGAAAGAAGATTTTTATAAATACAGCAACTGTGCCGAGAGGGCAATACATTGTTATGGTGGTAAACCCGAAAAATAAAATTGTAGTCAGAATGATAAAATTATAATTCAAAGTTTCTTCTAATAAAAAATGCCTCACAAGAACGAGGCATTTTTTATTGAATGAAATAAATTTTTATAACACTAATATTCCGGTTGCCTGCATCACCATTTCTTTTTTAGGTTCTGTGATCATAGCAATTTCTTCTTTTGATTTTCCTGCATCTTCAGCATAATGGCGTAACATTTCTACGCTGGTAGTTTTTGTAGATGCCGTGCCTTGTGCAACAATTGTTTTTCCGTTCATAGATAAGGGAACTAAAAAAGCATGATCTTTTAGTTTGATCAACATCGTTCCGGTAGCAGTTTCCATGCGTAACCAACAACCTTCCGCTTTACAAACTTCTACTACTTTTCCTTCTACTTTTACAATTGCTTTTTCATTTTTCTCTAAAGTAGCGGGAAGATCAGATACCTTGATCGCATCAACAGCTTCTACTTTTTCCCCGAAAATCATTCCTTTATCTGCCGGACCTTTTGGAGGTTGTGCCATTATGAACCCGGAAAATAGAATTCCCGTAATTGCTACAAATATTTTTTTCATGTTGATTGTTTTAAATGAAGGAAAGCAAATATACTTTTTTTGAACAAGATTATAATCCAAAAAACCATTCAAACTAAGTAAAAAAAATCCCGCAGGCTGCGGGATTAATATGTTGAGCGTTTAGGAAATTTTTTCCACCTGCATATAACTGAGTTCTACCGGTGTGGCCCTGCCGAATATTTTAACCTGTACTTTAAGTTTTTTCTTTTCATCACTCACTTCTTCAATAACGCCGTTGAAATCATTGAACGGACCATCGATGATCTTAATGGTTTCACCAATAATGAATGGTTCACTCATGGTTACGCCACCGATATCACTCATTTCATCTACTTTACCCAGCATTTTATTCACTTCTGCCTTGCGTAAAGAGATGATATTCCCTTTAGAACCTTTACCATCTGTAAGGAAATGCATGACGTTACTGATATTGCTGACATGTTGAATAATATCATCGTTGAGTTTGTTGTCTGCCACTTCCATCATAATATATCCCGGATAAAAATTACGCTCACGCATTACTTTTTTTCCGTTCAATACTTTGTAAACTTTTTCAACCGGCAAAAATACCTGTTTGATAAGTTTATCCCATCCATTACGAACGATATCTTTATCGAGGTATTCTTTAACCTTACGTTCTTTTCCACTTACTACTCTCAACACGTACCACTTGGTTTCCTTTTCGGCTTTTTCAGTAGTAGTAGTTTCTATAATTTCCTCGGTCATAAATTATGCGAATAAAGAATAAATAAATTTCATTGATCCGTTCGCCACAAAATCCATCACGGCAACAATTGCTGTAATAAATAAAGTTGCGCCTAAAACGATCATGGTAGATTGTTGTAACTGATCCCATTTAGGCCATGTTACTTTCTCTGTAAGTTCCTTATATGAGTCACTTAAAAAAACCCTGAATTTGTTCATGTTTATAATTTTAATCAGTTGCACGGGCACTAGGATTCGAACCCAGATCAAAGGTTTTGGAGACCCGTATGCTACCATTGCACCATGCCCGTATAAAAGCTAAAAGCTATCCCGCAAGGGGCGGAACAGCTTTTAGTTATTTTGTAAAGATAATATTTATCTTTTGATAAGAATGGTTCAGTTGCCTGAACAAATACTTATTTTAGAATTTCAGTAACCTGGCCGGCACCTACTGTACGTCCACCTTCTCTGATCGCGAATTTCAAACCTTTCTCCATCGCAATTGGCTGGATCAGTTTAACTGACAGTGATGTGTTATCACCAGGCATAACCATTTCAGTTCCTTCAGGTAACGTACACTCACCAGTTACGTCTGTAGTACGGAAG
>JBKJSZ010000260.1:0-3698 GCA_046593675.1 Ferruginibacter sp. | reverse complement strand
CATTTCCGTAGTAAGATACCAGCCACCGATCGATCCTAAATAATTAAAAATAAAATCAGATTTAGAAATTTTAAATTTTTCTATATATTTATTTTTTTCTGCCTGATCAACATTTCCCGGATCAAACAATTTCAGATCTGCACTGCACGGAATTACGGTTACAGCAATAGGCTGACGTGGAATATGTTTCCAGCTATGAATTATTTTTTCGGCAGCGTATGTAAGACAAACATTATGATCTGCATTAGTGATACATTGTTCTTCATGTGATTTAAAAAATTTATACACCGTATTAAATACAGGATTTTTCCTGTTCCACATACCACCATCTACTCTTTCATCCGCCCAGAAACCGCGTATATCATTTAAAAATTTCACCTTCCATTTTTTCTTCATCCACAAGGCAACTAAAGTTGGAATGCCCGGACGCGTATGCACCATATCAAACGGATCTTTTTTATGCAATGATTTTACAGTACGTTTCATCATTACATAATCGAAAATAGATGATAACAACGGAGGCGATTTATGATACGGAATACTTTTCCATGTAATAGGCAGGCCTTTTAAAAGATTTTCGACATACAATTTATCGGCTGAAAATTTTTCCGGTTTATCACAACTTAAAATAGTGAAACGATAACCATGGGCTGATAATCCTGCGAGATAGGGTATCACCTGGCTTTGTCCAAGCGGATCTGTCATACCATCATAAGAAAGAAAAAGAATGTGCCGCATAAGTGTGCAGCGAATTTAATCCATCCATTCTTTATACCACATCTGAAACATCAGCAAATACCAGAAAATTGTATTGTAGTTGCGGTCGCCTTCAAAAAATTTGCGTTTAATATGATCAATTCCCTCTTTATGAAAGAGATCATGTTTTGCAAATTCGGCATCGTTCATAAATTCATCCACATAAAATCTAAGGTCTGTTTTCAGCCAGTCTGCTACCGGAACACCAAAACCCATTTTCGGACGATCCATTAATTCTTTAGGAACGTATTTATGAACAATGTTTTTGAGAATAATTTTTTGTTCGTTCCCTTTCATTTTATAATGATCGGGTAACTGTGCAGCAAATTCCACCAGCCGGTGATCGGAAAGCGGTTCTCTTCCTTCGAGGGAAACCGCCATACCGGCTCGATCTACTTTTACAAAAATATCATCCGGCATATAGGTGCGGTAATCCACTAACAACATCCTGTTAAGATCTGTTAGCTTAGACATCACCGGAAGATGTTCGAAAAATCCTGACCGAGGTTTTTCCACTTTAGCCTTTAGTAATTCCTGCATCTGTTTATCAGAATACACCTGTGATAAAAAATTATCCATGATACCTACGGCAGTAAAAGTTCCGTTTTTAAGGGCATCCGCCAACCGATGTTTTTTTATGGAAGCTGCTGTATTTCCTGATAGTTTAACCAACCATGAATCGGGTGTGATACCTAAAATTGCTCCTGAAGTATATCGTAGGATATCAGGGATATAATTCAATTTTTTTAAGAGACTCAGTGATAATGGATATTTACCATATCCCGCAAAAGTTTCATCACCGGCATCAGCGCTGAGCGCAACGGTTACATCTTTTTTGGCAAGTTTACTTACCAGCATGGTGGGAATGATGGAGGAATCACCAAAAGGTTCATCACAATAAAATGGTATCGACGGAATAATATCCTGGGCTTCTTTTGCTGTACAATAATGTTCTGTATGATCGGTGCCTAAATGCGCTGCTACTTTTTTTGCATGGTTCGCTTCGTTATGATCTGCTTCATGAAAACCGATAGTATATGTTTTTATTTTCTCTGTTCTGTTAGCCTGAATCAAAGCAGTAACGGCGGTGCTGTCATAACCTCCGCTTAAAAAAACACCTACCGGAACATCTGAAACCATTCTGTAATTACAAGCTGATGATAATAATTCTTCCGTTTTATTCTGAGCTTCTTCAAAGCTTATATCCAGTTTTGGTTTCTGGTAACATTTGGACACTTCCCAGTACGGCAATTCCTCAAATTTTAATTTAGGAATTTCAATCTGCATAAAATAACCGGGCCGTAATTTATATGTGTACTTAAAAATTGTAAGTGGCGCCATAATATAACCATATTGCAGATATTGAAAAACTGCTTCTTGGCTTATATATTTTTTGAAATCCGGATGTTTATGAAAAGATTTTATTTCTGAGGAAAAAAGAAAAAGAGACCCGTGTGTATAAAAATAAAAAGGTTTAACGCCGGCCCTGTCTCGAAAACAAAATATTCTTTGTTTTACAGCATCAAATAATACAAAGGAGAACATACCAATGAAATGATCAATCATCAGAGGACCCCAATGTTGAAATGCATGTAAAATAACTTCAGTATCGGAGGTAGATTTAAACTGATGTCCGAATTTTAATAATTCGGTTTTAATCTCTTTGAAATTATATATCTCTCCATTAAAAATAATGCACCATTGATCGTACCACATAGGCTGGCTTCCGCAATCGGTTATATCTTGTATGGATAATCTTCGATGACCAAAACCAAGCTGGTATTTGTCTTCCTGAATAAATTCATAACCGAAGCCATCAGGGCCTCGATGGGACAGTACATTTGTACAGTCTTCAAGAATTGCTTTGGAAGAATTATTACTATAATCAATAAAACCCGCGATACCACACATGAGACGTAATTAATGTAGCGAAATTAGTGAATTAAAGATGGGGCTGCAGCAGAATAACACAGTTTTTACATGTTGTTTTCTACATTAATTTTCGGGAAATAATTCAATTTTTATAAACACTTTTTTGCCTTCGTTATCTATAAAAAAAGCATTATTGTATGCTCCGTGACTTAAAGCCCTTAATGTATTTATATGCTCCTGAAAAGTTGCCGTTTCATTCAGATTTATTTCACACAGGGCATCGAAATCTTTTTTAAGGTTTAAATTTCCTTCTTCAGCCGGAAAGGATTGATACGAATGTTGCATAATGGAAATTAAATGTTCATCCAGCAAATCCATTTCTGCATCCAGGATTTTGTTATATGCCGTAAAAGAGGTGTCCCAGCTTTCCATTTTTATTCTTTTTTGGGCGATGATATTCCCATGATCCAACCATTCATCAATTTCATGAATAGTAGCGCCGGCAGGTAAATTATTAAGTATAGAAAATACCTGTGGAAACCAACCACGGTTATATGGATTGAAACCCGGATGCACATTTACACACCGAACAGATTTTACCAATGCGTCAGGAAATAATTGTTTGCAATGCAAAGAAATAATCAATGAAAATTTTGTGTGCAGATCATTTTCCAACTTTATATTCATAGGCTTAAGCCAGTTTCCCTCTATACTTTTTAATAAAGAAAGATTATGATAACTGCATCCATAATCAAAGTGGTCAGCAATGTTTTTATGCTCCACCAGATTTCGGAAACGCCGCAATAATTCCTCATTATCAGATATGATTAATACCATAAAATTTATTTCAGTGTTTGTTGTGAATCAATAAATATTTTTTTCATGGAAGGTAAAGTGATCAGAATGGTAAACATGAAAACAATTAAATATGTGATTAAAGTAGCAGCAGCTCCTCCATAGGAACCGAACCTGCCGATAAAATAATAATTGGAAGCAAGGCTGATAACTATATTCACAAACGACATCAGCAATAATTTTTTCTTTTGTTTATTGTATAATAAGATCGAATA